>JBBQIH010000180.1:0-6031 GCA_038324725.1 Cyanobacteriota bacterium
AGAAGGCCTATCCCGCCTTCGGCTTCGACTTCTCCAGCAACACATCCTGGACCGCCATGAATGGCGGGCTGGGGGCACAGGTATCCCAACCCAGTGGGGAAAAGTTCTTCGCTCACAACTGGAATGTGTGGAACTATGGATACACCAATGCAGATCCAAGCGTTGACAAACCGAATCCAAACTACTCGTTTGAAAGCAATGCCTATACAACCACGCTCCGTGCCCAGGCGGCCAGTGAGAAGGCGGCGGGGAGACTCCCCGACACGGCCGGAACATCACCGACAGCCAACAATCCGAACTTTGTAGGTTTTTATACAGCTTCCAAAGATGACTACTACGGAACATTCACGGTTGGCGATATCTCAAATGTCACACTCACGATCGGAGCCCTTGCACCTTCAACCATCGGCACCAGCCGCAATGACGGCATCGTCGGCACCAGCAGCAACGACACGATTTCGGGTGGTTACGGCGCCGATTCGATGGCTGGGTCCTCGTTGGCCCCGAACTGGTTCATGCCGAACAACTTCCGCGATCTGGCGTCCTTCGCTCTGCCTGGAGCCCCTTTACAGTGGAGAGGTCTGTACGGAGGTGGCAGCGATACGTTTGTCTATCTTCGCGCCGACAGCAGCCTGAGCAGCCCTTGGCTGCGTGATGTGATCATTGACTTCGCCTCTGACGACAGGATTGACCTCTCCAGAGTCGACGCCAATAGCCGTAGTGCTGGCCGTCAACACTTCACCTGGATCGGCTCCAGGGAGTTCTATGGGGAAGCTGGCCAACTGCGGATTCAGCAGAACCGTGCACAGAATCATGCCCTCCTGCAAGGAGACATCGACGGCAATGGCAAGAGCGACTTCGAGGTGATGCTGATGGGACCGCTCCAGTTCTCGTCGTCCAATCTCATCCTTTCATGAAGCCATGTCTTCTCTTGTCATGAAGCTACGTAACGCCTGAGCACCTGCGGATTTCACCCGCAATGGCTATGTCAATGGGGGAGCGTCGATCCAGAAGCTCCCAAGCCTCTCCCGCCCTCTACCGAGACAGCCGATGGCCAGCTTCACGCTGATGTGCTGGAACGTGGAGAACCTGTTCCTCCCCGAGGCCAACGCCACTGAGCAGGTGCGCGAGCGCTTTCGGGCCAAGCTCGGCGCCCTTGCTGCCGTGATCGACAGCCAGCGTCCCGATGTTCTTGCCCTGCAGGAAATCGGCCCGAATGGCGCCCTGCAGGCTCTTCAGGGGGCGCTGACCACCCCCCTGCCCCATGCCTTGGCAGGCGAACCCGACGGCCGGGGCATCCGCGTGGCCTTCCTGTCCCGCGATCGCTTCGGCACCAGCCGGTCGATCCAGTCCGTTCCAGAGATGATCGTTCCGGTTCAGGCCAGGGATCCGGTGTTCGACGATCCGGCCACCCCCGCGGACGAATCCCTCACCGCCTCCCTGGGGCGCGGCGCCCTGGAGGCTGTGATCGACATCGAGGGGCACCCGGTGAGGATCATCACCACCCACTTCAAGTCGAAGCTCATCTCCTACGCCCGCCAACGGGGGCTGGTGGAAGGAAGCCAGTTCGCCCAGAACGACGAAAACGAGCATTATCGCTATGCCGCCTACGGCCCGTATCGCCGCACCACTGAAGCGGTGACGCTGCGGGATCGGGTCAATCAGATTCTCTCCAGCTGCGCCGGTTCACCGGATCCAGAGGAAGGACTGGGCCGCCAGAAGGCGGTGGTGATCTGCGGTGACCTCAACGATGCAACGGACGCCGCCACCACCCAGATCCTGCAGGGGCCAAGCGGCTCTGAGCTGGGCACCGAAGGATTCCGGCGGGGCGACAAGGGTGATGGCTACCACCTCTGGAACCTAGCGCCGATTCTCCATGCCGGTCCGAACGGAGAGCCCCCCAGCGAGGCCCCCTTCACGCGGCGCTTTCAGGGACGTAGCGAGCTGATCGACCACATTCTGGCCAGCCACCGACTGGTGAATCCAGGCAACATCCCCGTGGCTCGGACGGTGCTGGCCGGCGAGCATCTGCCTTCGATTTCCGAAACACCCTCCGATCGGGCCGCCGATCCAGGCTCGGATCACGCGGCGGTGGTGGCGGAATTCGAAATCTGAGGGCCAGCGGCCGCATCCGGGAGCGCACGGTTGCGGTTGCGGCGGCAGCGCTCCGAGCAATAACGCACCTCCTCCCAGACATCTTTCCACTTGTTGCGCCACTGGAATGGCCGTCCGCAGACAGGGCAGATCTTGGTGGGACGATCAACGTGATGGGGCATCTGCTGACGAAAGTGATCACCCAGCATGGCAAACATGAAGGTCTTGCTGTGGCACGACTCACCTACTCTTTTTCAACCATCCAACCACGTCGACATGTCTGACGCCTGCTTTTATCAGATCGGTCGCGATGGCCCGGCGAAGCCCGTTGCATCGGCGGTGGCAGCTGTCGCCGCCGCCGAGGTGGATGGCTTTGCCTGGCTGCATTACCGCGAGGCCAGCAGGGAAGATCTGGCAGAGCTTGTTGGCCTGCTCGGCCTTCACGCCCTGTCGGTCGAAGATTGTTTCGATGACAATCAGATTCCCAAGATCGATGATTTCCCCGACAACACCTTCATTCTCTTCAACACGTTTCAGTACGACCGTGGCGTCCTGGACGTCGGTGAGATCAACCTATTCCTCGGCAAGCGGTTTCTGGTCAGCATCAGTCATGTTGATTCCAGCCAGCGCTCCTACCTCGATGGGGTCGAGCGGATTGTCGAGAGGGGCATCGAAGAGGCACGCCAGGGCCCGTCTCACCTCATGCATCTGATCCTTGACCACGTCGTCGATCAGAAGTTTGTGGCCATTGAAGCGCTCGAAGATGAGCTGGATCGGGTGGAGGGAGCCCTGATTGCCGATCCCGCGAGTTTCAAGCCAGCCGAACTGATCAGATTTCGGCGCTACCTGCTGCGGCTACGCAAGAGCCTGTTTCACGAGCGCGAGATCCTCAGCAAGATCTGCCGGCGGGATTATCCACTGATTTCAGAACAGGCGATCTATCATTACCGCGATATCTATGACCATCTTGTTCGATTTTATGAGGTCACCGAGTCGTATCGGGATATCGTGACCAGCCTGATGGAGATGTATCTGTCGATGCTCAACAATCAGATGGCCAAAGCGGCCAACGAAACCAATGCCACCGTCAGGCGCTTGACGCTGATCACGACGATCTTCATGCCGCTGACCCTGCTGGCTGGCATCGGCGGCATGTCCGAGTGGACGATGATCACCGGCCCCAGAAACTGGCGTTTGTCCTATCCCGCTTTCATGCTCGCCATGGTGGTGATCGGCTTTGGCAGTTATGTCTTTCTCAACCGCCTGGACCGGAAGCGAACCGGTGCGTCGCGAACCCACTCGCGACGACCTTCGCCCACAACTCCATCACGCACCGCATAGATCCTCTGCAGGCGGGGAAGGATTTTTTCGTCGTGGGTGACCACGATCACGCTCGTGCCCATCTGGCCAGCCAGCCGCTCCAGCAGATCCATCACCGCCATCGCCCGAGGACTGTCGAGGGGGGCGGTGGGCTCGTCCGCCAGCAGGATCGGTGGCCGGTTGATCAGGGCCCTGGCGATCGCCACCCGCTGCTGTTCCCCACCGGAGAGCCGGTTGGGCATGGCATCGGCGCGGTGGGCCACATCGAGATCGACCAGCAGCTGGTCGGCAGCGGCACGGGCCTCCTGATTGGAACGGCCCAGCACCATCGCCAGCAGGGCGACGTTGTCTCGCACCGAGAGGAAGGGCAGCAGGTAGGGCGACTGGAAGATGAAGCCGATCTGCTCCCGCCGCAGCCGGGTGAGGTCGGGATGCAGCCAGTGATCCCCGTCGAACACCGTCTGCCCCCCCAGTTCGATGTGCCCCCCGGAGGGCGTGAGCACGGCCCCGAGGCACTTGAGCAGGGTGCTCTTCCCCGATCCCGAGGGGCCCACCAGCCCCACC
Organism: Cyanobacteriota bacterium; assembly: GCA_038324725.1. Lineage (GTDB taxonomy): Bacteria > Cyanobacteriota > Cyanobacteriia > PCC-6307 > Cyanobiaceae > Cyanobium. The sequence continues at coordinate 3,979 of JBBQIH010000180.1, forward strand.
ACCTCCCCGGGCTCCACCCGCATCTGCACATCCCGCAGCGCGGTGACGGCGGCGCTGCCGCTGCCGTAGGTCTTGCGCAGACCGCTGACCAAGATGCCGGCAGGTGGCAGCGGGGGCGGCGGCGGCAGTCGCGAGCTGGTGGTCACTGGATCGCCTCCGCCGGATCCACCCCCAGGGCCGCCTTCACCCCCACCAGGCTGGCCAGGCTGCTGCTGGCCAGGGCCACCATTGCCGCAGCAATCAGATCACGGCGCTGCAGCACCACGTGGCGGGGAAAGTGTGGCGCCATCGCGGTGGCGAGGGAGGTTCCCACCACGAAGGCGAACAGGCCGAGCGCCACCGCCTGCTGCACGATCATCCAGGCGATCATGCGGCTGGGCATGCCGATCAGCTTGAGCACGGCGATCTCGCGCAGCTTCCCCTGGGTCAGGGTGAAGACGATGAAGCCGATCATGGTGGTGGTGACCAGCGTGAGGATCACCAGAAACAGGCCGATCTGGCGGGCGGAGGCCTCGATCAACTTGCCCACCATTGCCTCCTTCATCGCCGGTCGGGTGTAGGCCGTGAGCCCCAGCCAGCGTTCGATCTCGGCCGCCACCAGCTCCGGCCGGGCGGTGGGTGCAAGCTGCACCAGCACCGCATTGGTGAGCGCCTGCCGCCCAGCGGGTCGATCGCGGCGGCGACGCTGGCGGGCGATCGCCTCATTGCCGGGCAGGAACTGCAGATCCTGGCCATCACGGAAGGGCACGAACAGCATCGGGTCGCCAGTGGGAGACACCATGCGGGTGGTGAGACCCACCACGGTGAAACGCTTGCGCCGGATCGGCACCACCTCCCCCAGCTGCAGGCCCGTGTCGGGGTCGGCCAGCAGCTCATCGCGGTCGCGCAGCAGCGGCCGACCCGCCACCAGCCCGGGCGGTTGGCCCAGAGCACCGGGCACCCCGACCTCCACGCCAGCCACCAGCACCCGCAGGGTGCGGCCGGGGCGCTGGATCAGCAGGGTCTGGAAGCTGCCGTTGATGGCCCGTCGCACCCCCGGCAACTGGCGGATGCTGCGATAGAGATCGTCGTCGATCCGCGAGGCCTCGGCGAAGGGACCCAGGGTGTGCTGCTCCACCACCCAGAGGTCGGCGCCGCTGCCCCCGATCAGGGCCTCGGCATCCTCCACCATGCCGCGATAGACCCCGGCCATCGACACCGTCACACCCACCAGCAGCCCCAGCCCGCAGCCGGTGACCAGCAGCTTGCCCCAGTTGTGGCGGCTGTCCCGCCAGGCCAGGTTGATCACGGTGTCGCCTCCTGCCTGCGGCTGGTCTGCAGGCGATAGCGCCGCAGGCCGGCGGGATCGGCGGGGGGCTGCAGCAGCAGCCTCGCCCCCGGCTCCAGGCCACCCAGCACCTCCACCCGGCCCTCAGCGTCGTGGCGGCCGAGGCGCAGGGGGGCAAACACCAGGCCGCCATCGCCGGCCAGCCAGACCCCCAGATCATCCCCGCGACGCCGCAGGCTCTGGGCCGGAATCGCCAGGGCATCGGCGGCGGCCGGCAGGGCGACGCGCACTTCGGCCAGCTCCCCCAGCGAGGCTGTCAGCCCCACGGCCGCCAGGGCCCCGGGCACCAGACGCACTTTGGCGCGCATGTCTTCAGTGAGGCTGTCGGCGGTGGGCTCGATCCGTTCGACCACCCCGGCCAACCGTTGGCCCTGCAGGCGGCGCAATTCCACCGTTGCCGGCTGCCCTGCGGCCAGACCGGTGGCCTGGCGCTGATCAAAGCGGACATCGATCCAGAACTGGCCAGGGTCGGCGATCTCGAGCACCACCTCACCGGGCACCACGGTGCTGCCCGGATCCACCAGACGGCGCATCACCAGGCCATCGGCCGGTGCCACCAGGCGCAGGCTCCGGCGCTGGGCCTCCAGGGCCGCCAGGGCCGCGGCCGCCTGTCGTTCCGTCGAGCGGGCCGCCTGGTGCAGGGCCGCGGTGGTGGCCACACCCGCCCTGGCCTGGGCCAGGCTCTGGCGTCGCTCCAGCAGGGCGTCGTCACTGACGGCCCCCTGG
>JBBQIH010000181.1:0-6020 GCA_038324725.1 Cyanobacteriota bacterium
GATGCTCCTGTTGGCGCAATGCATCCAGCCGTTGCTGGGAAAGGGCGATGGTCAGGCTGAAGGCCGCCGTGAGCAGGTAGAGGGCCGCCACCAGCACCACACCGACGGGGTGCGCCAGCAGGGAGCCGGCGGAATCGGCACCGGGGGGCGCCTGGAGCACCACCACTAGACCGAGCTGTTGGCGACGGGTACCGAAGATGAACAAACCTCGGCTGTCCCTCACCACACCAAGGGCCGTCCCTGCATCTGACGCCACACCCCCGGGAAACGCCGGGCGAAGCTGGGCGTCGCTGCGGCGGCACCAGGGTTCAGAACCTGGCCTCTGTCGTTGGGCAGATAGCCGCGCTGTTGCCCTGGCGCGCCACTGGTCTCGACGTCAAAAATCTTCGCCACCCGCTCAAGGCTGGTGACGTACACCAGCACCCCGCGCCTCTGGTTGCCGCTGAACAGCGGTCGCACCGCCAGCAGGACAGGGTCGGCGGCAGTCCTGCCGGAGCCGGGGATCGGCCGGGGCCGGTAGACCGGAGAGAACCAGAACCCCTCCCGATCCAGCGTCAGGCCGCGGTTCACGGCGCCCCGCATCGTGGCCGGATCCGCCGGGGCACCGCTGCGCCCGATCGACAACTGCGACTGGCCCTGAGGATTGAACAAAAGAATCGCCCCATAGCGCCCGTACACCTGCAGCTGGGCGCTGAACAGATCCTGAAGCTGCCGGCGGCGCTCACTGTCGCGGCTGGTCTCGGCACTGAGCAGGGCGGCCGTAGCCGTGTCGGCCTGGACCTCCTGAAGGATCTGCTCCACCTGCAGACTGGCTCCCTGCTAAGCGGCGGTCAGGCGCGCCAGAAGGGTCTCGCGCCGCGAATGCACATGGAGCCGCACCATCGGCAGCAGCACCACCGTGGTGGCTCCACCCATCAGCAGGAAAAGGCGCAGGGCCTGGCCCAGAGTCCCGCGATGGATGACTCGCCGTTGCCAGCGCAGCCACGCCATCAGACCTGAAGCTGGCGGCGAAAGCGGCAGGGACGGCAGACCATGGTCACGCTGGTCAGCCGCAGCTGCAGCCAGCGTGACTGGCCGGCGTTCACCTCAGGTTGTCGGGCTGGTGGGATGAACCAGGACTGTTCGCCCACGCCATCGGCCCAGAGAGGGCTGGGCCCCAGCCCCAAAGACAACGGGTCAGTCGAAAGGTGTGGCGGATCCTCGTGGCGGCCGGAGAAGCGTTGCTGTTGTGAATCTGAGCGCAGGCCCACGGATGCTCCAGCCACTTGGGACGGGTGGATCAAGAGCTCCTGAGGCGAAGGGCTTCGCAAGCAGAAATCCACCATGGCCGATCAGGTTCTTGCCCTGCTGATCAGGAGACCATTTCGGAGTCCCGTACCGGATGGTCGGGGCCATGGTCCATCCAGCGCCAGGCCTGCCTCAGGGTCCCGGCGTCGCCGAGGTTTCCGGGGAAGGTCAGGATCGGCAGGCGCGGTGCCGGGGCTGCGTCGGGCGTGAGAACCAGGGAAAGCCCTGGCAGCAGCTGGCCCTGCAGCTCCACCGCGGCCAGCCCCAGCCCCTGACGCAACAGCGCGTCGGTGGTGATGCCGCCCTTGCTGATCACATACCCCAGCCGGGACGCCTCGGCAGCCGCCAGGCGGGCCATCAGCGCCGCCAGGGCCCCGCCGAGCCGCCGACGTTCGTTCGCACCGGAGCACACCAGCTCGCCACGGCTTGTCGCCAGCACCGGCGTGCGGCCGGCATCCAGCACGGCACCCAGCTGGTCTTGCCATTGCCGCTCCAGCGAGGCCAGCAGCAGCCTTGGCTCAGGGCCCTCCAACACCCGCGCCAGGCGGCGGACCGGCAGTTCCACCACGGTGCAGCCCGGCTCCCGCAGAAGCTCCTCCAGTTGCAAATCAGCCAGCGGGACGTGCGAGCCCACCAGCACCATCCCCGGCAGCGCACCGGTCCCATCGCGTCGTCTTAGGCCCACAAGGCCGGCCGCGTCCAGCGGCTGGGGCGGCAGTGCCACCAAGCCGTTCAACAGGCTGGCGGCGCTCTGGAACAGGAATCGCCTTGGCCGGCCCCAGGGTGGAACCGATGACGGCACCATGAGTTCCCGAATGGCGGAGCCCAGGGCCGCCAGCTGACTCGGGCGCTCCGCATCCACCACCATCAAACGGTTGCCCTGGAGCGCCGCCAGACGGGCGCAGAGGGCCAGGAAACCTTCCGAGCTGCCGCCATCGGCCTGCTCAGCCCCGGCCTCCAGTTCCCGCCAGCCGATGCGCTCCACCGCAGCGGCAGGAATGCGGCCAGCGCTCTTCTCCTCCACCCAGTCGGGCAGGTAGCTGCTGGTGTAGCCGAACAGCCCATCGGAGGCAAACGGGCTCTCGTGCACCGGCCGGCCCTGGAGACGATGCACCCCATCCACGGTGGTGCGCCCCCCCTCGAGGAAGGCCGGCACCAGCAGGGTGGCATCGAAGGGGCCGAGCTCCTCGTTGATCACGTCCACCTCCAGTGGGAAGTGGCCCCGCAGGGTGGAATCACCCCGGCTCACCACCAGCCAGCCACCGATGCGGCCGGCGGCCACGGCCTGGGCGAGGACTGGACCCAGCGCGCGGCAGATCTCGCTCACCCGCTGCGCCGCCGCCGCCGGCGCCAGGGCCCGGGTGTTGGCCAGCACGAACAGCAGCGGCGAGGGGTGGGCCAGGCCGGCAGCCAGGGTCCCGGCGTCCCAGCGCAGCAGCAATGGACAGCCGTGCACGGTCTGGGAGCCGGTGGGGTCGTCATCGATGACGACGATCTTGAGATCGGGCCCGGAATCGACGGTCGCCTGCGCCATGGCACCATCGTGCCGTGATGCGACCTGAGCCCAGCGAGCTGCAGGAGCTGGTGAGGGACCTGCACCGGCAGGGATCGGCCTGGCTGCCGGCGGGCCTCGGCACCCGGCTCGACTGGGGCCCGCCCCTCCAGGGGCCCTGCACGGTGGTCAGCTGCGCCGCCCTGCGGGGCGTGCGGGAGTTCAACCCCGGCGACTTCACCATCACCGTGGCCGCCGGCACACCACTGGTGGAGGTGCAGGAGGCCCTTGGACACCACGGGCAGTGGTTGTCCGTGGATGCCCCCTGGGGGGACGGCGATGGTGCCGCCGCCGGCAGCATCGGCGGCCTGGTGGCCCGGGGCCTGGCGGGCGGCTACCGCCAGCGCTATCTGGGGGTGCGGGACCAGCTGATCGGCCTGGCCGTGATGCGGGCCGATGGGGTGACGGCCAGGGCCGGCGGCAAGGTGGTGAAGAACGTGGCCGGCTACGACCTGATGCGGTTGTTCAGCGGCAGCTGGGGCTCCCTGGGCCTGATCACCGAGCTGACCCTGCGCACCTTGCCCCAGCCGCCCTTGCGCCGCAGTGTCTGCTTCCAGGGCGAGACCGGCGATCTGGCGCTGCTGAGCCGCTGGCTGCTGAACTCCAGCCTCAGCCCGGAGCGGATCGACTGGTGGAACGGCCGTCTCGCCGGCAGCGCTGGCCTAGCGCCGCAGCCCCTGCTGCTGATCGGCCTGGCCAGCGTCGATGCCGCCACCCTCGAGGAGCAGGTGCGCTGCCTGCAGGAGCGCAGCACCCTGCCGGCCAGGGTGCTGGATGCCACCACCACCCAGGCCTGGCTGGCCCGGGCCCGGGGGGGAACCGCCGCCGCCGCCGCGCCTACGGACGCCGCCTCCACCGCCACGGCTCCTGCCTGGCTGCTGCGCCTGGGCGTCAGCCCCGACCGACTCGAGACCCTGATGCAGGCTCCTGCCCTGGCCGGACTGGCCGTGGACATGGCGGCCGGGAGCGGCCTCGGCCTGGCCTGGCCGGCCCCGACGGAGCCCCAGGCGGCTCTGACATCAGGCCAGGTGAGCACGTTGCGCCGTTTCTGCGCTGAGCTGGGGGGCCATCTCACCGTGCTGCGCCAGCCCCCGGGGGCCTCCCTGCCGGCCTGGCTGGATGCCCCCTCCCGGCCGCTGATCGAGGCCATCAAGCGCCGCTTCGATCCGGCCGGGCAGCTGGCGCCGGGCCGGCTTCCCGGCGTTGCTCAGAGCGTTTCGACGCTGTAGCGGCAACCCAGCTCAAGGGACTCCCCAGCAGGAACCTGCAGACGCCGCTCTCCCGTGCTCAGGGCCCCCCGCGGACCGCTCCAGGGCTCCAGGCAAAGCATCGGCCGGGGAGGGTCGCTCCACACCACCACCAGATCCATCGGCGCCGAAGGGTGCAGGGTCACCACCCGGCCCCCCACTGGATCCACCAGGCGCACCGGACCCTGGCCGTTGCAGAGGAAGTCCACGCCCCGCTCCAGCCGGGACAGGTGCTCCGCTGTGGCGGCCGGAGCCATGGTGAGATGGTCGAAGCAGCTCTCCGGCAAGCCTTCGAGCCGCACGTGGGCAAGATCGGCGACGGCGACGTAGGGGTGCAGGCCCAGGCTGAAGGGAAGGGGGGCCGTGCCGGCCGCGCCCCGGTGGCTGATCCGTGCCGTGATCGCCAGGGCCGAGGGCTGCAGCCGCAGCTCCAGTTCCAGGCCGAAGGCGAAGGGAAAATGGGGGCGGCTCTCAGCGCCATCGTCGAGGCGCAGGACCACCCCATCCCCGTCCGCCAGTGGGGCAATGGACCAGGGCAGATCGCGGGCGAAGCCATGCTGCGCCAGCGGGAAGCTCCCCTGGGGGAGCACGAGCTCGTCGTCCGGAAGGTTGCCGCAGATCGGGAAGAGCACGGGGATCCCGCCCCGCACCGACTTGGCGGGGTCGGCGAAACGCTCCGCATCGAAGTAGAGGATCTCGCTGCCGCCGCAGCACCAGCCGGTGACCAGCCCGCCGCGCTCAGGGACGACCGTGAGGGAATCGCCGCTGGCGGGATCGGTGAAGCGCCAGTGGCGGGAAGCCCCGGTGGGGGGTTGCAGGGTCATGGGGTCGGGGCGGCGGTGGGCCGGGGGCTGGTGAGTCCCTGCTGTTGCAGGAAACGCTCGAACGGGGTTGCCAGCGAGAGGCTCCCCGACACGCTCAGGTGGTGGTCATCGGAGAAGAGCAGTGTTCCGTCTGGCCGCATGGGGGTTACGCGACCCTCAGCGTCAAGGAAGAAAGGACTGGGATCAAACAAATGCACATTCGACAATCCAGCCGCTGCCTCCGTGAGGGTCTCCCTGATGGTCTGCTGCATGCGAGCGGTGATCTGCGCCTTTGGTGCACATTGCTTCCATTGGCCAGGCTTCGGCCTGCATTCCATGGGCTTGACCAACAGCATGGGTGTATCCACCGTGAGCACCAAATGAAGATTCTTGGCCGCCAACTGCTTGGCAAAGCGGCGAAGGTTGGCGACGTGGATCGCCCTTGCCTCAGGGGGGCTGATCCGCCTGCCATCCTTCTCCACCACCATGGGTGAAGGCTTACCGCTGGAGGACAATCCCGAAAGATAGGAATTAAGCCAACTTGAGATCATCACAATATCACCGGGCTTCAAACGCTCAAGGGCTCGGTCCATCTCGCCTCGAGCGAGATCCTGACAAACGGGAAACTCCACACCGCCCAGAGTCGCCACCATGGACGTATCCAGGAAACAGGCCATCTGGAAAGCAAATGTCATCCTTTTCCCCGTGTTGCTCGTTACCGCATCAAGCATCGGCACCAAGTGCAACGCATGGGAGTCGCCCAGCAGAAAGATCTCTCGCGCCCCAGGCTTGCCAGGCTTCTGGCACAGGTCATAGTTCGGTCGCGTCGTCAGGCCATAGGGCTTACCGACGGGAACGGTGCAATTCTTCTCACTGATACCGCTGTTCAAGATATAGGGATCGTAGGTGTGAATGCGTTCTCGAAATGGCACTGGATCCGGATCGGGACCGATGAACAACTTTCCCTTCATCGGATGGTGCAGCGCATCAATCCCCAGCCACAGGCCCACCACCGCCAGCAGCGCCAGTCCCAGTTCCCACCACCACTGCAGCGGATACCGGCGGACCGGCTGCTCCACCAGCCCATACGCCGCCACCGCCAGAACCACACTCCCCACCACCGCCGCCACG
>JBBQIH010000182.1:0-5987 GCA_038324725.1 Cyanobacteriota bacterium
GCCCCGCACCAGGCCGATCGTGCCCTCCTGGATCAGATCCAGCAGCTCCATGTTCCGCTTGGTGTACTTCTTGGCGACGCTCACCACCAGGCGCAGGTTGGCGGCCACCATCCGCTCCTTGGCGCGGCGGCCGGCATGCAGGCGCTTGCGCAGCATCGCCGCGGTGAGGCCCGCCTCGGCGGCGAGCAGTTCGGGGCTGGGCTCCTCGCCACCGGAGCGCAGGCTGAGTTCCTCGCGCAGGTCTTCGAGGGCCATCAGCTCCTGCACCTGGCGGCCCAGGGTGATCTCCTGCTCATGGCTCAGCAGTGGCACCCGGCCGATGTCCCGCAGATAGGAGCGCAATGAATCGCCGGTGGGGACCAGCAGGGACGCGGAAGCAGCCGTGACGGTGATCGAAGGCATCGTCCCTTGTTACGAAACCATTTGGTTTCGTAAATCTACCATCACTTTGCGGACTCGCTCCGACCTGGAGCGGTCCGCAGAATGGGGTCATGGGTGTGGAGCGTCTGCAAAAACTCGTGGCTGCCGCAGGGCTCTGCTCCCGCCGGGAAGCGGAGACGTGGCTCCGCGACGGCCGGGTGCGGGTCAACGGTGACCTGGCCCAGCTGGGCGACCGCGCCGATCCCACCTGCGACCGCATCAGCGTGGACGGCCAGCCCCTTGAGCGGCCCCACACCACCTTGACCCTGCTGCTCAACAAGCCGCCCGGGGTGCTCAGCACCTGCCGCGACACCCACGGCCGCCCCACCGTGCTCGACCTGCTGCCGCCGGAGCGGCGCCGCGGTCTGCATCCGGTGGGTCGGCTCGATGCCGACAGCCGTGGTGCCCTGCTGCTCAGCAACGACGGCGACCTCACCCTGCGCCTCACCCATCCCCGCTACGGCCATCGCAAGACGTATCAGGTCTGGGTGGAGGGATGGCCGCGGGCGGCCACCCTGGAGCGCTGGCGGGCGGGTGTGCCCCTTGATGGCCTGCCCAGCCAGCCTGTGGAGCTGCATCGGCGGCGCCACCACCGCGGCGCCACCCTGCTGGAGCTGGTGCTGCGGGAGGGTCGCAACCGCCAGATCCGGCGCACGGCGGAGATCCTCGGCCACCCGGTGCTGGATCTGAGGCGGGTCGCCGTCGGCCCGCTGCAGCTGGGCGATCTGGCAGAAGGGTCCTGGCGTGAGGTCGAACCGGGAGAATGGGGCCCCCTGGCCCTCGCTCCCTGAGCCCCCATTCCTTGCCCAAGCCAGTCCCGTCCCTGTTTCAGCGTCTGCGCGAGCGCCTGCCAGGCCAGCGCCGCGGCATGGGGACGGTGGTGGAGGAGCGACGCCAGGATCCCCTGCTGCTCGCCGGCCAGCAGCTGCGTGAAGCCCGGGAGAGCCGCGGCATTGGCCTGCGCCAGCTGGCGCTCGACACCCGCATCAGCACCGCCGTGCTGGAGGCCCTTGAGCGGGGCTGGCGGGATCGGCTGCCGGAAGCGGCCTATCTGCGCACCATGCTGCCGCTGCTGGAGCATCATCTGGAGCTGCCCGGGGGGTGTCTCGATGGGGTGCTGCCGCCGGAGCAGGAGCGGCGCAACGGGCGGCGGCGGGACACGGTGCTGCTGCGTTTCACCCCCGGCTCGATCGATGTCTTCACCACCTGGCAGGGCACCGTTCTCTACGCGGTGCTCTGCGCTGGGCTCCTCTATGGCCTCAACTTGCAACAGCGCCAGCTGGCCGCCCAGGGTCTGCATGCCTTGCAGCCCATCCCGCCCCTGAGTGCCGCCCAGACCGACCAGGCGAATCTGGAGGATGCCGATCGGGCGATCCTGGAGGCCTACCCCGACCTGCGCCCCCTGGGCAAGGCCGCCGCCGGCCAGGGGCTGCAGCGACTGCGCCGTGAAACCAGCCAGAACCGACCCGATCTCGCCCTCGGCCTGCTGCGCCTCGAGCTGGCCAGGCCCACCCGGGTCTCGCTGCGCAGTGATCGGGGCGTGGAAACGCAGTTGCCGGCGGTGCAGGGCAGCCTCAGCCTGCCGGTGCTGCCCCCCTTCAGCCTGCGGCTGGAGCCGGCCCCGGCGGCCGGATCCGTGCGCTGGAACGGCCAGCCCCTGGCGCCCGCCACCCCTGCTGCCCAGAGCCCCGACCCCTCCAGCGGCCAGGGCCAGGCGCAGTTCCTCTACCCGCCCCCGGCCGCCGCTGCCTCCCGTCCCCGCCCGTAGCGGGCCGCCATGGCCCCGAAGCCCTGCAGGGGCCCGGCCAGCGCGGCCACGGGCTGGGACAGCCGCCAGCTCCAGTTGCCTTCGATCGTGCCGGGGGTGTTGAAGCGGGCCTCGTCGCCGAGCTCCAGCAGGTCTTGGAGGGGGACCACGGCCAGCTCGGCCGGGGAGGCCAGGGCCACCTCCAGCAGCTGCCAGCTCGGCGCCCGCACTTCACCTCCCACCACCGCCGCGACCCGTCCCTTGGCGGAGTCGTCGAGATCACGCCACCAACCGAGGCTGGTGGCGTTGTCGTGGGTACCCGTGTACACCACCCAACGGCTGCCCTTGTAGTTCGCCGGCAGGTAGGCGTTGTCGTCGTTGCCGTCGAAGGCGAACTGGAGGATCTTCATCCCCGGCAGGGCGAAGCGATCGCGCAGGGCCTCCACCGCAGGGGTGATGACGCCAAGGTCTTCGGCGATCAGCGGCAGCCGCCCATCGGCGAGCAGTCGGCCCTGGCGGCGGCAGCGCCACCACAGGCGGCGCAGCAGGGCCCGGCCGGGGGAGGGGCGCCAGGTGCCGTGTTCTGCGGTGACATCCGCCCCGGGCACGCTCCAGTAGGCCTCCACGGCCCGGAAGTGATCCAGCCGCAGCAGATCCATCAGTTCCAGCTGGCGCTGCAGCCGTTTCAGCCACCAGCGAAAGCCGCTGAGGCGATGCACCCACCAGCGGTACACCGGGGTGCCCCACAGTTGGCCGGTGGCGGCGAAGTAATCGGGCGGCACGCCGCTCTGCTCCACCAGCCCCCCATCGGCGCGCAGGGAGAAGAGGCGCCGGTGGCTCCAGACATCGGCACTGTCGTGGGCCACATAGAAGGGCAGATCCCCCACCAGCCGCACCCCCTGGGCATGGGCCCGCTCCTGCAGGCGGCTCCACTGGCTCTGGAGCTGCCACTGCAGCAGGGCCTCCTCCTGCAGGGCCTGGCTCTGGGCGTCGGCGAGCGCACGGAGCGCCTGAGGCTGGCGCCGGGCCAGGGATTCGGGCCACTCCCACCAGGGCTGTCCCCCCTGCAGGCGGCGGATCACCATGAAGCGGCAGTGGTCAACGAGCCAGAAGCGCTGGCGCTGCTCCCAGCCCCAGGGCTATGGCGATGGCCGCCGCCCGCTCCCCGGCACAGGCCGGATCGAGGCGATCGTCAGGCCCGGCAGGCAGGGCGTCCCGGTCGGCGGGGAAGATCAGGCCCTCGGCGACAAGCTCGTCGGCATCGATCAGCCAGGGGTTGAGGGCCGAACCGCTGGGGGAGCTGTAGGGGGAGCCGGTGCCGTCGGTGGGAGATAGCGGCAGCAGTTGCCACACCCCCACCCCCTCGCGGGCCAGCAGGTCGATCCAGTCACGGGCGGCGGCGCCGAAGCTGCCGCAGGCCGTGGTTCCCGGCAGGGCGGTGGGGTGAAGCAGCACCCCGCAGGCCCGTGGATCGCCGCTCACGGTTGGGGCAGGCGGTAGCGGGCCACGATCCTGCGGGCGAAGGCGGGGATGTGGGCCTCCACCTTCTCCGGGTGATGGCGCTGCAGCCAGAGGGCGTTGCGCGTGAAGTGGGAATCGATCGAGAAGCGGCCGTATTCGAGCCCCTTCGGCCCGAAGCGCTGCACGAACATCCCCACCAGTTCGGCGAGCCACATCGGCAGCTTCAGGGCCTTCTCGTAGGCGTCGATGCCCTGCTGCACCGCCTGGCGGCGGTCGCCGGCGCTGGTCACCGGCGCCAGGTCGAGCTCCGGTTCCACCAGATCCAGCAGCTCCTGGCCGAGGGCATTGCGCACGGTGATCCACTGGCGGCCGAAGCCGGCGCCCATGTAGCCCACCACCAGATCGGCGCCGGCATTGGTGTAGTCGAAGCAGCTCAGGCAGCTCGGCGCGAACACATCTTTGAGGGCAGGGGTGTCGAGGCCGAAGAAGGGCACCGTTTCCTCCTGGCCGTCGCTGTGGCGGAAGTGGATGCGGAAGTCCTGCATGAACTCGTAGTGCACCACCGTGTCGGGGGAGCGGCTGGCGCTCTCCAGGAAGGTCTGCAACCCCTGGCGGCTGACGTTGTCGACGCAGGGCAGCCCGAGCACGTAGAGCTTCTGCAGGGGGAGGGTGGCCTGCACGGCCCGCAGGGCCTGGATCTGGCAGCCCACGCCGATGGCCAGCAGCCGTTCGATGCCGCTGCCCGGCAGCTGCTCCAGCACCTCCAGGTTGGGGGAGAGGGTGGGCTTGTTCACCCGGGCCGCCAGAACCTCCTCAGGGGTGCGGGCCAGCACCGGCACCGGAGTGAAGCGGTCGTCCTCGCTCTGCTGCACGCACAGCACCGCATCCACCAGGCCCGTCTCGAGGGCGCGCACACCGATGCGGCTGACGATGCCGGTCCACTGGGCCCCCTCGATCGGCTGCCGCAGGCGGGCGGTGACCATGCGCTGGTGGACGCCGAAATAGAGCTCGTCTTCATCGTCGAGGCGTCGGCTGCGGCCGTGGGCCTGCTCCTCCATCGCCTCGAAGCGCTGCTCGAGGAAGGCGCAGGCCCGGCGCACGTAGGCCACCCAGCGACTGTCGCAGAGGCCGCAGTCGCTGCAGAGATCCTTGGCCGGTTTTGGGCTGCCCTTGGCCAGGGGTCGGGCTCGATCGTGCGGCGCCACCGACGACGGCGCCGGTGAAGGAACGGTGGACAAACGGTGGAGGGGCGCAGTGGCTCGACGCTCAAGCTATCCGCCGTTGCGCGTCGATGCCGTCGCAGGGGGGCAACGGCCTGCGTCAGAGTGCCCCCAGCACCCCTCCGTTTCGGCCCCGATGCCCGCCCGCCGGAAGCCCCGCCGCCCCGCCGAAACCCCCGGCTCCGTGACTCCCACCGTGGCGGCCCCGGCTCCGAAGCGGCGCCTGCTGTCCGGGCCGATGCTGAAGAGCCTCGGCATCACCGCCGCCGGCGCCGTAGTGGGCCTGGCCACCCTGGGACTGCTCTGGCCGATGCCGGACCGGGCCCTGGCCCCCACCCCCGAGGTCGGCCCGGCCAGCCTGGCCGCCAAGCCGGCGCGGGCCATCACCCTGCTGGTGATCGGCAGCGATGCCGAGCGGATCGGTGCGCCGCGCAATGGCGCCGCCCCCGCCGGACCCGCCAACGCCAACGCCGATGCCCTGCTGCTGGTGCGTATCAATCCCGAGGGTCCCCTGCAGGTGCTCAACCTGCCCACCGAAGTGGCGGTGAACCTGCCCGGCCAGAAGGGCCCGAAAAGGCTCGGTGAGGCGTTCCGCCTTGGGGGCGTGGCGCTCACCGCCGATGCGGTGCGGGAGCTCGTGGGGCTGCAGTCCCCCAGCCCCGACCGCTACCTGGTGCTCTCGAGGGGGGCGCTGAGGGATCTGGTCAACGGACTGGGGGGCCTGGAACTGAGCCCGCCCCGGCGGATGAGCTACACCGATAAAACCCAGAAACTGACCATCGACCTGGAGGCCGGGCTGCAGCAGCTGGGCGGCGACAAGGTGGAGCAGCTGGTGCGCTTCCGCGACCCGTGGCTCGGCGACACCGGCCGCCGCAGCAACCAGCAGCTGGTGGCCAGCAGCTTGCGGGAGCGGATGCTGCAACCCGAACGGCTGGCCAAGCTGCCCTTTCTGGTGGGCCAACTGCAGCCGAAGGTGGAGACCAACCTCTCGCCGAGCGAGACCCTCAGCCTGCTGGCGGCCGGGCTGGATGGCAGCAAGGCGGTGCAGTTCGCCAGCCTGCCGCTGAAACCCGCCGAGGAGAAGCACAAGGGCCTGCGCCAGCTGGAAGCCGGCGCGACACCACCGCTGTGGAAGGAGC
>JBBQIH010000183.1:0-5974 GCA_038324725.1 Cyanobacteriota bacterium
GACGCCGCAGTTCCCCCAGCAGCACCCGGCCGGAACCGTCGAAACGGGGCTGGCTGACACCCAGACCGCCCCAGGCCGCCTGAGCGCTGAGCCAGACCGGCAGATAGGGGTTGGCGGCGGCGACACGGCGCTGGATGGCCACCAGCAAAGCGGTCCGATCGGGGCCATCCACCTGGCTGCTGCGCTGCAGCTCCGCCTCCAGCCCCGGCGCCGTCCAGAAGCTGCCGCCCAGCACGCTGTTGCCCTTGAGGCAACGCTCCCCCTCGGCCTTGCTGCAGGACAGCAATGGCATGAGGAAGTTCTCCGCATCGGGATAGTCGCCGACCCAGTCGTAGAAGAGCATCGTCAGGGCGCCTTTGTCGAGCTGGGAGTAAGCGGTGGTGGCCTCCATGCCGGTCACCTCCAGGGTCACGCAATCGCCCAGGTCGCGGCGCAGCTGGGCCTGCCAGGTGAGGGCAAACAGACGGTCGGTGGGGACGTCGGAGCGGTAGGTGAGCGGCAGGGTGAGCACTTTCCCCTGGCAATAGCCCGCCTGGCGGTAGAGGACGCGGGCCCCGGCGGGGTCATAGGGCGGCCAGGCGCTGGGATCGGAGCCCAGCAGGTCCGGGGGGATCAGCTGCCGCTGGGGGGAGCGCAGCCCCAGGGTCACCCGCCGGACGATGGTGGCCCGATCCAGGCTGCGGGCCACGGCCTGACGCAGGGCGGTCCGGTTGAGCGGCGGCTGGTCGCTGAGCAGCGACACCAGGGCGATCCCCTGGGCTGGACCGATGGCCTCCCGCAGGCGACCAGCGGCGGCGTCCCGGTGCAGGGCCTGCTGATGGTCGATCTCCAGACCGCTGTTCAGCAGCAGGTCGACCTCGCCGCTGCGCAGGGCCCCGAACAAGGCAGTGGAGTTGCTGAGGGTGACCAGGTCGATGCCCGCGTTGGCCGGACGCCGTCCCCAGTAGCGGGGCCAGGGCGTGAGGCGCTGCTGCTGGCCGCCGAAGAAGGTCAGGGCATAGGGGCCGGTGCCGATGAAGCGGTCGTTGAGAGGCTTGTCGCGATGCCGCCGGTAGGCAGTCGGGGAGACCGGGGTCAGGAAGATGGCGCTGAGCAGCCGCGGCAAGGGGGTGAAGGGGCGCTTCAGCACCAGCTCGATCTCGTAGGGAGCGGTGATCCGCACGCGCTCGACCCTCTCGCTCAGTTGGTAGCCGAGGGTGCCGATCGCCATGAAGCGCCGCAGGGAGAACGCCATGGCGGCGGCATCGAAGCGAGTGCCGTCGTGAAACAGCACGCCCTTGCGCAGGGGGATCCGGGCCCGCAGTCGGTCGCTGCTCAGCAGCGGCAGGGCGGTGGCCAGCCGCGGCTCGAGGCGCCCGTTGCCATCGATGGCATAGAGGGGGTCGCCGAGGCCACTGAGCACCTGCATCACGCCGATGCGGGAGGCCTGCACAGGATCGAGGGAATCGATGCGGCTCTTGGTGGCCACGATCAGGGACTGGCCCGACCGCGTTGGCTGACAGGCCGCCAGCAATGGCAGGGCCAGCAGCAGGGTGGAGAGGCTGGCCGCCATGGCGGTCGCTCGGCGTCCTGTTCTCCCCCTGGTCGTCGGCAAGGCCCTGCGATCCGGTGGGGCCCATTCAAGCGGCCTGCCTGCGGCGGGTTCGCTGGTGGTGGTCAGGGGGCGCGTCGGTTGGGTTTCGGGCGTCGCCCGAGCAGGATTTCCACCTGCCTGCTCAGCTGCTGCAGCAGGGTGAGCGAGGCCCCCGGCCGCTGGGCACCGGCGGCGAAGGCCACGGCGAAACCCAGCGAGGCGATGCTGACCCTGGCCACCCCCTGACCGAGGGCCCAGACGTCCGTGGGGGCGGGACCGTCGATGCGGCTGGAGGCGCGGGTTTCCGTCCTTTGGAGTTCGTCCAGCAGGCTGCGCTTGAGCTCGCCCAGGGGGAGGGTGAGGGCCGCTGCAGGGAGCTGGGGCCGGGGCCCCTGCAGCCGCGAGAAACGGGACTGCAGGTCTGCGGGGCTGGTGGCCGCCTCGATGGCCTGGCGAATCAGCGTCACCCGTTCGCCCAGCACGGTGCGCTGCATCGCCTGGCTGCCCTGGGCCTGGGAGAGGACCCTCCAGGTGGCGAAACCCTGCAGGGGCACCAGCAGCAGGAAGGCGACCACCACGACGATGGCCCATTGGCGGGCGGTGGCCAGCTGCGCCCGCAGGAGGCCATTGCTGGGCTCGATGTAGAGCGCCAGGTGCAGCAGCAGAAAACCCAGCAGAGCCAGCAGTGAGGTGTTGATCAGGCGGTTGGTGAACCGCAGTTGCCAGGCGGGATTGAGCAGTTGGAGCGGCAGGGCATCGACCAGAACGAAGGCCAGAAACACCAGCAGCAGCCCCGCGCCGCTCCAGGCGAACAGGCGGCTGAGGCCAACGATCGTCTCCTCGCGGCGGGCGGAATAGTCAGGCATCTGCGGTTGGTGCTCCGTGCTCCGTGCTCGAAAGGGCTCGCGAAGGCTGGCCTGCGGTCCCGACCTTAGGGGGCCTCACAGGCCGCGTCAGGAGCGCCAGGGGCCAGGCCTCGGGGCACTTCTTCCGTGCCGGCATGAGCCGGGACTTGAGGGCGACTTCGGGAGATCCCTGCCAAGCCTTAATGCAAAGTGATAGATTGATGAAACTTTCATGCCTCTCCATGGCGCGCCCCCTCGCGTTCGGTGCCTTCTCCCTGCGGCGTTTCCGCCCCACCGTCCATCTCTGCCCTCCTCTGGTGCTGCTCGGTTGCCTCATCGCCAGCACCGCTGCTCCGGCTGTCGGCAACCATGGCAACGACAACCTGGGTGTCCTTGAAGAGCTGCGTGAGTTGCTGGTTCCGGGATTCGGCCCGGCACCGGAGTTCCTCTTCGGCGCCGGGGTCCTCGGGCTGAGCAACCCTTTGACAGGCATGACAGTGCCGCCTTTCCAGTACGGCGTCGTCCCTCCCGGGGTCAGCCTCGATGGTTTCGTCGTGCCGTCCGGCGCTTTCCTGGTGCGCTCCATTGCCGCCGGAGGCGGCAATGGATTCCGGCTGACGCATCCCCTTTCCTTGCGTTGGTCTGGAACGGCCTCCACCGCCGCGGCGCTGCTCACCTGGCAGGCGGGAACCTTCTTCGACAACGTGTTCAACGGGGCCTCCGGTGGCTTCATTCCATTCCAGATTGTTTTCCCCGGTTCTGCGGAGTCGGGCGGTGCGCCTCCATCGGCATCCTTTCTCCCCATCGCGGCCGTGCCAGCCCAGGAGAATCCTCCCCTCACGCTTCGGACCCCTGAACAGAAGACTCCGGATGTGTTCGAAGATGCCCTTCTGCCACCCCCTCCAGGCGGCCCTTCAGAAGCGCCCACCGAGGATGGCGGCCAAGGGCCTGCAGGCCCTGCTCAGGGTGGCGGTCCCGCCACGGTCCCTGGCCCTTTGCCACTGGCAGGCCTTGCCATCGCCTGGCGTTCCAGCCGCCGGCTGAGGCAGCGTGTCCGACAGAAAGGATCCATTGGTTCCAAGGCCGTGAGTTAACTCAGCGCCTGACGTTGGCTTCGAGGGCTCGGTGCCCTTGAGGCTCAGGTGCGAGACGAACGCCTGCGGCGGCGACCGAACAAGGACTGGAACCACAGGGACAGATTATCACTCAGTGTCGGTGAGGAGGAATTCAGTTGGGCACCGGCAGCGAAACCGATAAAATAGCCAAGGGAAGCCACCAGGGTTCGTGCCCCACTCTGGAGTGAACTCCAGATCTGGGTGGAACCTGTGGTGCTCTTGATGCGGTCGATGTAGAGATTTTCAGATCGGGCCAGGTTGTTTAGGATTGCCTTCCTTACCTCTTCGAGCGGCAGGGCAAGCTCCTCCTTGGTCATCCGGCTGGGGAGCCCAGGCACGCGGGAGAGCCGCTGCTGAAGGTCGGCTGTGCTGGTCGCGGATTCGATGGCCTTCTTCAGCGGGGCAATGCGTCTGTTGGCTTGCCGGATCAGGGTTTGTTGGTTGATTTTCGCATCCGTATAGGCTCGCCAAGACGCATAGCCGTGCAGGGGAATCATCAGCAGAAACCCGAGGGCCGCGACCATGGCCCATTTCCGCAGGCTGACAAGGCGCAATCGGTAGAACTGGTTGGCCGGGTTGACGATCACCGCAAGGTGAATGCAGCCGAATCCAACCAGAGGGATTGATCCCAACGACAGGAGACGGGCGGCAAAAGCGAGTTGCCAGCTGGGATTTAGAAGTTGGAACGGCAGGGAATCAACGATGGCGTATCCCAAGAACACGAGAAAGAGGCCTTTGCCGATCGCCATGAGCAGATCGCTCACCGCAATCGTCCCAGCCAGTCTCTCGTCGATGGGTGCGTTGATCGAATCGTTGTTCGGGTCGATCATCCGTCCGGTCAGGGGATTGAGCATCTCTGGGATGAAACCTGTTGGCAGGGCATGGATCTGGAGGCAAAAGTAGCCGCTCCGGCCAGAGATGCCTGCAGGGGCATGGAACTTGATGAATCGGCGCGCCGTTGCAGCAGGGGGAAGCGGCTAGAGGGTTCGCAGGCAGGCGGCCACCGCCTGCACGTCCTCCAGGGCCTCGATCGCTGTGAGGGCCCCCCGGAACTGGGATTCCAGCACCTCGTGGGTGATGGTCACGATCTCGGTGGCGCCTTCGTGGCCAGCGAACTGAACGATCGACTGGATCGAGACGCCAGCATCACCGAAACAGGTGCCGATCTTGCCGATCACCCCGGCCTCGTCGTGGGTGAGCAGGCGCACGTAGTTGCGATGGCGGGTGAGGGAGCCATCCACAAGGGCGCAACGCCGCCAGCTGGTGGCTGCCAGCAACGGATCGAGGGCGGCCTGGGGGCCGCCCACCTGCCGGATACCGGCGATGTTGAGGATGTCCGCCACCACCGCCGATGCCGTTGGGCCGGCCCCCGCCCCGGGCCCGTAGAACATGACGCGGCCCACCGGATCGCCCTCCACCAGGATGGCGTTGTTAACACCGTGCACTCCGGCCAGGGGGTGGTCCTTTGGCAGGAGGGTGGGATTCACCCGCACGTCCAACAGGGTGCACCCCTGCGCGTCGCTGCCCATATGCTCGGCCACCGCCACGAGTTTCACCACGAATCCCAGCTGCGCGGCGTAGGCCACGTCCCGGGCGTCGAGCCGGTCGATGCCCTCGGTGGCGATCCCCGCCCGGCGCACGGGCCCTCCGTAGGCCAGGCCCGCCAGGATGGCGATCTTGTCGGCGGCATCGCTGCCCTCCACATCGGCGGCGGGGTCGGCTTCGGCGTAGCCCAGCTGCTGGGCGTCGGCCAGAACCTCGGCGTAGGCCGCTCCCTCGTCGGCCATCCGGCTGAGAATGTAGTTGGTGGTGCCGTTGATGATGCCGCTCACCCGTTGGATGCGGTTGCCACCGAGGGACTGCTTGAGCGGCTCGATGATCGGGATGCCGCCCCCCACGGCCGCTTCGATCAGCACGTACACGCCGCGTTCAGCGGCCGCGGCGGCAATCTCCTCACCATGGCGGGCGATCACCGCCTTGTTTGCCGTCACCACAGGCTTGCCGGCGGCGATGGCCCGCAGGATGAGGGAGCGGGCCGGTTCCAGCCCCCCCATCACCTCCACCACGATGTCCACCGCCGGGTCGTCCACCACCATCCGGGGATCGGTGACGAGGCATTCCGCGGGCAGTTCCAACGGTCGGGGACGCTGCGGATCGCGAATGGCGACCCGGCGCAAGGCAAGCTCCGCCACGAGTGGGTGGCGCCCCTCGGGACTGGTGAGGATGGTGGCCACTCCGGCCCCCACCGTGCCCAGTCCGAGCAAGCCGACACCGATGGTCATGGGCTGGAACCCCTCAAACCACCAATAATAGAAAACGTGCCCCATGGGGCCTGATCCTGCCGGAAGCCTGCCGGACCATGTGCTCCAGGCCGCCGATCGCGGCTTGCCCCCGGGTTGTGGCTCGGCGGACGTCGACACCTCCAGTGGTGTTGTGCCTCA
>JBBQIH010000184.1:0-5960 GCA_038324725.1 Cyanobacteriota bacterium
CTGCTCAACCCTGTGCGACTGGTCACCACCCTGCTGCTGCAGGCCATCACCGGTGCCGGACTGCTGCTGATGCGGCATCAGGGTCGCCGCCAGATGCGGCGGGTGGGTCTGACCCCGGCCCAGTTCTTCCGCACCGACGCCATGGGGCGGGTGCAGCAAGGCCGGCGCCATTCCGGCAATTTGGGCTGATTAAAATCGGGGCATGGAAGGGATGCTGATGTCCGGGCAGGCATCAGCCCCTGGCTCACCAAGGGTCAACGTGGAAAACCCTTGGGCCGGTTCCTTGAATCCGGCAAGGGCCTTGGGACCCTCGATCGCGAAAGCACATCAGATGGTGTCAAGACTGGTGGCTTGTGCCCCTCGGGCAGAACCAGCCAAACCCACCATTGTGAATCTCGACGGCGATCTGCACGGGGAGACGCTGCGAGCCATCGCCCAACGGGAGAGCACCCGCCGCCTCGCTGCACTTGGCGGCACCGCACCCGTGGTGGAAGCCGTGCCACGCCGACGCAGCACGACCCCATGATCGTGGTGGACATCTCGATCTGGCCTGATTCAAAGTCTCACTCCGGTCTTGATGCCGGTTGTCTCATCACCAGCGCCAGTAGCGGTGGGCGTCTTCATGCAGCTGGGTGTCGCGAATCCAATGCCAACCCTCAAGGCTCCACCAGTCACACCAGTTGCAGCAGGGCTTTTGGGGTGGTCTGGTTTTTCACTACAGTCTCCATCGCTAAACTCTCCATTGGCGAAGCCTTCTCCAAAGGAGGAGGGCAGACGCCGCACTACCAGCCACGAGATCAAGGCAAGAGGGTAAAGCAACTAGATCTCAGTCCCGATTTCAGCGGCGAATGGGCCACATCCTGGCGATTGAATCACAAACTCCCAAGTTTCTTTCCAGGCCAAGAGTCTCTCTGCAATGAGCACCTCGTGATTGATGAGGCGCCACTCGACAACCTGGGAGCGGCCTCAAAAGAGCGGCTCAGAATACTGCTGCCGGTGGACCAGTCGATCAAGAGTCGCCAATCGACTGGTGCTTGATAGCTCATGTCAACGAAACAAGGACTGGATCAGGTCGATCACACCGTTAATGCCGGAATTGGTTCCATTGTTGATAATGCTGCCGCCGTTGGGCATGAACTCAACACCTTGCCTGGTGGTCGAAAGCTGCACGTCTCTCCAGCGGAATAGGCCTGTGTCGCCCTGATTAGAGATCGTCACGGGCCAGGTGCCGTAACTGTCAACCAACTGAAACTGCCCGCTCCGGTTGGAGAAGTTGTAGGTCAAGCCGTTGTTAAGCCTGACCACATAGCGTGTGGAGCCGTTCTGGTTGACCTGACGCAAACTACAGGCTCCACTGAACAACGCAGCTCCATTCTGACTTAACGTGCATAAACCATTCTCCTGGTTGGCATTGTTCTGGTCATTGGTGGCCTCTGTGATGAACAACCGGTCGGACAGCACCGTATCCAGCCGCCTTCGGCTCCAGCCGTCACTCCAGCAACGCCGATCAACGAGGTTGCAGTAGGCCCCGTTGCTCAACACAAACTGCGGCTGGCTGGGGCGGCCAGCAAGGCTTCTGCTGAGCTGCTGGGCAGCTATGGAACCCAGGAACGTCTGGGTGAGGGGGATCGACGCGCCCCGTTGGTCGTAGCAGATGGAAGAACCAGGATCACAAAGTACTCCGACAGCAGGGAAATTCACCGCAGCGCTTGAGCTGGTGGTTAAAGCACCGCCGGCGTTGGTCTTGAACAGGCGGTTGGTGAGTGCGGGATCGATCTCGCGTGGCTTCCAGCAGCGTCGATCAGTGAGGCTGCAAGTAGCCCCGTTGGTCATTTGAAACTGCTGCTGGGCGGGCCCCCCCGCGAGTTTGAGCCTGAGCCGCTGGGCCGCATTCGACCCCAGATATCTCCTGGTGAGGGGGATCGATGCACCCCGTTGGTCGTAGCAGATGGAAGCACCCGGATCACAAAGAACACCAGCAGATGGGAACTGCAGTTCGGCAGCGATGCTTGGGGCGGACTGAGCCAGGGCCAGGCCAAAGACTCCTAAAGCCAGAAGCAGAGGGCGGCTGGTGGAAACAGTCACTGAATGTTTGATTTGCATGTCACTACCTTAGCCCGTCTTTATCGGCTCGAAGACAATTGATTTGCTCACATCTTTCCACCTTTGCTCACATATTTCCACCATTGAGTTGCAATTGGGTCACATCTTATCCATAAGTTCTTTTGCTCATCTCCTGTCCATGGCCCCCTGCCGGTCCTAGGAGCTGCGGCTGCCTTCGGCTT
This sequence comes from Cyanobacteriota bacterium, assembly GCA_038324725.1. GTDB lineage: Bacteria > Cyanobacteriota > Cyanobacteriia > PCC-6307 > Cyanobiaceae > Cyanobium. The sequence goes on from JBBQIH010000184.1 coordinate 2,286, forward strand.
CAGCCGCAGGCTCAGGAAGCGCCTGAGACGTTGACCCGCACGACGGGTCGTCCCCATGATTGTTGTGGACACGTCCATCTGGATGGAGAAGCTCCGCAGCCATCTCCACAACCGCAGACGGGGCGATCAGCCAGCGGATGTCGCGCTCGAGTGTGGCCGCCAGCTTGGGGTTCCATTCCGGCAGGCTTTCCCACTCACGGCGGCTGTAGATGAGCAGATCAGTGGCCAGGGGAAGGTCTGCCGTGTCCCAGTGGCGCAGCCGCTCCCAGACCGGCAACTCGCACTGCTGCAGCACCAGCAACAGGTCAAGATCGCTCCCCACACCGGCGTCACCACGGCCGTAGGAGCCAAAAATCCCGACAGCCTCCAACGCCGGCTGGGTAGCGGCCTGCTGCCGGGCCCAGCGGGCTGCCTGCTCAAGGACGTGGGCCGAGCTGGGCCAGCGCAGCACAGACCCATTGGATGATGGTGGTGGCATGGAAGAGTCCCTGCTCGCTCTGCAGTCTGCCGAAATGTTCACCGGGTGTGCCCTCGGGGTAGCTGTCGGGATAGCGGGTGGGGATGTAAAAGCCATCCAGGAGCCGTAGACGGTCTTCGAAGTCCTCGGGTGGAGCGGGTTGCAGCCCGGTTTTGTCGGGCACGGCGGCCCACAGCCGGGTCAGCGTGTGCCCCCAGGCCTGTTGGCCCAAGCAAAGGTTGAGGGCTTTGAGGGCCTTTTCCGTGGCCTGATGGGCGGCGAAGCAGGCCCATTCATGGCGATCGGCCTGCATGGAGGCCTCGGCCTGCTCAAGGTCCCGCAGGGCCTGATTCATCCAGTCAGCGGAGCGTTCGGCCATCCAGCCAGTCTGGCCTGGGCCGAACGGATCCTGGCTCAGAAGGCCTTCGCCTTCGCGCACATGCCGCAGGGCAGGGCATTCCTCGTGGGCTCAAGGATCGTCTGGCTGGCCGACCTCCATGGGTGGGTCGGTGCGGAGCAACTGCACGCCATGACGAGCGGAAAAGCGCTGGTCAAAGCTCAGCACCGGCAGAGCTCCTGCCCTGGAAGCCCGGGCCAGGATCAGGTGATCCGCCAGGTCACCGCATCCATGTCCTCCACCACGACCCCGCGAGTACGCACCAGGCGCTCAAGAAGCGCATGACGGGTTGGGCGATCCAGCTCGTAGCCCCGCAGAATCCAAGCCACTTCGGCCAGCACCACGTCGGGGAGGTACACCCCGCCGGTGGCGATGGCATCGAGCAAGGCCCGCTCAGCCACCGGCGTCTGCTGCGGATCGTCGCCGATCAGCAGCCGCACCACCACATTGGTGTCAAGGGTCCTCACAACCGACGGCAGCGGAGATGGCGCGATCCATGTCCTCCAGGCCCATCGTGCGCCAGACCTCTGGCCTGTTTCGGAACAGATCCTCGGGCTCATACTTTGCCGGAACCAGCACCAGCCGGCCCTGGGGATCGATGCTGGCCTGGAGCCGGGCGCCCGGTGCAAGTCCCAGAGCATCTCGCAGCTGCCTGGGAATGGTGAGCTGTCCCTTGGTGGAGAGAGTCACGGTGTTCATGGAAGCACAGTAAGGCGATTCGCCTTACATGGCCGGTCATGGACGGTGCATACACCTCGGGGCACTGGCATCAAAAGGGCCGGCACTCGAAGTGCTCGTCCACGTCGACACCATCCACACTCCCGACGTCGACGCTATCGGCCTGGGGGCGTGGCCATGGCGCAGGTTCTGATCCGCCAGTTGGCTGATCAGGTGGTGGAAGCCCTCAAGGCACGGCCTGCCGGCAGCCCTCGATCTGGGCAGGCTCATGCGCCCTTGCTCCACGGAATCTGTGTCAGCGTGGGGAATGGCCAACCTCACCCTCGCTGTCGACGACGCCCGCTACGTCGAGGCCCGCAGCCGCCGGCTGGAGGCACTCTCCCGGTTTGAGGCCGTCGCCGCCTCCTGCCACAGTTCCAGCGCTGAAGCCTGGACCCGAGAGTCGCTCCATGACCCCCTTGATGCGCGTCTTCGTTGACACCAACCTGTGGGCTTAACCGCTGGACCGGCGGGAACCTTGAAATCCAGGCGTATCTCCTCCTGGCTGGAGGACGTCACGCAAAACAGCGAGGTGGTGACCAGCGACAGCACCCTGGTGCTTGACGCGTGACACCGGGATAACGGTGTGCAATCCACTCCGGGACGGCCTGCAGGAAAGGAGACTGACCAGCAACGTGAGCGGCTTCAGACGGCGCATCATCTGGTGCGATAATTGACGCGTGACACCTCACGGGCTGCACCGGCCATGCGAACCACCCTGAATCTCGACGACGATCTGCTCTCCGCGGCCCAGCGCCTCAGCGGCATCAGCGAACGCACGCCCTTGATCCGCGAAGCATTGCGGGCCCTTGTCCAGCGGGAGAGCGCCCGCCGCCTCGCTGCGCTTGGAGGCACCGAGCCCCTGCTGGAAGCCGTGCCACGCCGACGCAGCACGACCCCATGACTTTGGTGGACACATCAATCTGGATTGAACACCTGCGCAGCCATCTCCCCCAACTCGCCACCGCACTCGTGGAAGGGACAGTGGCAACACATCCCTGGGTGATTGGCGAACTGGCCTGCGGCCATCTCCAGAACCGCCAGACGCTTCTGGGGTTGCTCAACGGCCTGCCCCACGTTTCCGTCGCGACGGATGATGAGGTCCTGCGCACGATCGAGAACGGACGGCTGATGGGGCGAGGAATTGGCTTCATCGATGCCCATCTACTCACCTCGGCCATGCTTAGCCAGACCACGATCTGGACGGCAGACAAACGCCTTGGTGCTGTTGCCAGCGAGCTCGGGCTCCGTCGGCCTGCGGAACGGGCCTGACGGGATGGCACCCCGCCCGTGAGAGACGTGGGCCAGGAACCCCTGCTCGCTATCATGCGTGCTATCAAGGGGTGAGAGCAGCCATGGCGCAGGTACTGATCCGCCAGTTGGATGATCAGGTGGTGGAAGCCCTCAAGGCCCGCGCCCGTGCCCAGGGTCTCTCTCTGGAGCAGAGCCTGCGCGACCTGCTCACCGACGCCGCCCGACACGGGACTTCTGGCCTGCGCGATGAACTGGCTCGCCTGCGGGCCACAACTCCGGCCGCCGGCCGCCATCTGGACGTGGCGGCCCTGATCCGGGAGGACCGGGATGGCCGCTGAACCCACCACCTGGGTGGTGGATGCGTCGGTGGCCTTCGCCTGGTTTGCCGCCGTGCCGGGCTCAGGGCAAGCAGCCTGGCTTCTAGAGCCAGGATCTGCGGCCGTGCTTCTGGCGCCCGATCTGGTGCTGGTGGAGCTGTTGAACGCGGGCTGGAAAAGCCTGCGGCTGGGGGCCATCACCTCCGAGCAATTCCAGATGCTGGCGCACCGCGCCGCCGAACCCTTCAGCCACCTTGCGCCCTCCACGGCCTTGCTGGCCCGGGCCAGCCACTGGTGCCTTGAGCTTGATCACCCCGCCTACGATTGCCTCTACGTGGCCTTGGCTGAAAGGGAACGGGCCACACTGATCACGGCCGATCAGCGGCTGCTGCGCAAACTCCAACTATCCAAGCCCGGCCTGCCGGCCGTGATGGATCTGGCCAACCTCACTGATTCAGCTTCAGCACCGCCATGAAGGCCTCCTGGGGCACCTCCACCCGGCCCATGGCCTTCATGCGCTTCTTGCCCTTGGC
>JBBQIH010000185.1:0-5931 GCA_038324725.1 Cyanobacteriota bacterium
CCGGGAACGCCAGGCCCTTGCTGCGCAGGGTGTGGCCCAGGTCATGCACAGCCAGCACCCCGAAGCCGTGGTCCACCACCGCCTCCTGGAGGGCGGCACTGGCCGCCTCGAAGGATTTCGGCGTGTCGAGGATGAAGAACGGATCCATGGGTGGCGTCAGGGTGTGCCGTACCAGCTGCGATACCACTGGGCCATCTGCTGGATTTCATCACTCTGCACCCGCACCATCGCCTGCTGCAACTGACGAAGCTCCGGATGCTGGGAATTGGTCTGGGCCATCGAGGCCATCATCACGCCCATCTGGTGGTGGGGAATCATCTGTTCGATGAAGGCACGGTCGAAGTCCGGGGCTGCGCTCAGGGCAGAGAGGTTCGTCCACCCGCCCATGGCGCCCCCACCCATACCTCCACCCATTACCATCCCCATCCCGTTCTGCCATCCCCAGCCGGTTCCCAGTCCCCAGTTCGGTACATCCTGTCCGTACCACTGCCGGTACCAGGCACGCATCTGGGCATTCTCTCTCGTCTGACTGGTCTTGATGCTCTTGGCGAGGGCTTTGATCTCAGGCCTGCGTGCCTTCGTGAGAGCGAGATCGGCCATGGCGATCGCCCCGTCGTGGTGCGGGATCATCATCACGACGAACTGCTGATCTTAGTAGGCCATCCCCATCTGGCCAGGTCCACCCCTGCCTCTGCCAGAACCAGGCATCCATGAACCACCCCTGCTCTGAGACCACGACGGGCAACCCGTCAGCACGGCCAAGGAGAAGGCCCCTGCAGTGGCAAAGGCCAGGAGGGCCGGTCTCCAGGCTCTGGTCTGTTTGGAATCGTTTGCCATCTGAGCTGCACCTTCGTCTTGAACCTCTGCTTTCAAGCTCGCCACGCACAGGGACCGGTGACGCTGATCAGGTGAGAAGGTTCACTTTTTTGCTTTAGCCAGCGATGGGGAGCTTCACAGAGAAGACACTCCCGGAACCAAAGCTTGAGGCCACAGAGATCTGTCCGTGATGGCGGCGCACGATGGCCGCCACGATCGAGAGTCCAAGGCCGGTGCCGCCCTGACGACGGGAGCGACCTGGATCACTGCGAAAGAAACGATCGAAGATGCGTCGTTGATCGGCCGGGGTGATGCCGATGCCGCTGTCCTGTACTTGCAGCAGCCCATGACTTCCCTCTCGCCTCACTCTCAGAACCACTTCTCCACCCGCTGGCGTGTACTGAATCGCGTTGAGGAGCAAGTTGGAGATGAGCCGATAGAGATCAGGCTCCACTCCCAGCACGTCAAAGTCGTCTGCACCACCCACTAGGTGCAGCTGCACGCCTGCCGCCGCCGCCGCCTCGCTGGTCTCCTCCACCAGGTCGCGCGCGATCTGCGCCAATGGACACGGCTGCGGCGCCGAAGCTGCCTCAGGTCCATCGAGCCGGGCGAGAAGCAAAAGGTCGCTGATCAAGCGGCTCAGTCGTTGCCCCTGCCCAGTGACCACGGCCAGCGTCTGATCCAGTCTCTGGTTATGGGCGATCGGGTCAGCTGACGGCTGCGACCTGTGGGCGTCCACCACGGCCAGCAGGTTGGTCAGAGGTGCGCGTAGTTCATGGGCCGCATCGGCGGTGAACTGCTCCTGCTGCCGGTAGGCCGCCAGCAGCGGCCGCATCGCCAGGCCGGACAACCACCAGCTGGCCAGCGCTGCCACCAGCAGCGCCAACACCACGATCGTCTGGGCCGACCACCACAGCCGCTCCCGCTCCGCATCGAGCCCGCGCAAGCTGCGCCCGATCTGCAGATACCCCCAATCCAGTTCCTTCTGATCCGTGCCTGGCTGCGCTGGCGCGTCGGAGCGGTGCAGATGGATCGAATACTGCAGGAAGCGCTCCTTTGCTTGTTCCTCCACCACGGACCAGGTGGGGCCAGGGCTTGGCCCCCTGGCTTTTGGTGATCCAGGGGAGTGAGCGATCAGAACGCCGCGGGGATCGAGCAGACGCAGGTAGAAGCGCTCCGAATCAGTGATGCTCACGGCATGGCGCGGCAGCAGCGAAGCGGGCGATTGACAGGGATCACCCACCAGGCAAAGTCCGGGGAGAACCGAGGCGAGCTCGGGAGTGGGCCTGGCTTCTGCAGGCAGCAACGGCTTGAGGCTGTCATGCAAGGTGCCGGCCAGAGTTTCCACTTCGCTCTCTAGGGCCGACCAGTTGGCGCGCATCAACAGGCCAAACATCCCGTAACCCGCGCCATAGAGGATCACCCCGATCACCACCAGGTAGGCAGCCGCCAGCCGCAGACGACTGCGGGGAATGGGACCAAACCTGAGCATGGTGCGCTTCCCTCGCTAGGGCTCTGGATCGAAGCGATAGCCCTTCGAGGGCACGGTGTCGATCGGAGAAGGCAGCCCGTGACTGGCGATCTTGCGCCGCAGCAGCCGCACCTGGGCAGCGACCACATTGCTGATCGGATCCTCATCGAGCGACCAGAGCTGGGCGCGCAAGCGTGATCCCGGGATGATTTTGCGGGGATGCTCCATGAAGTAGGCCATCAGCTGGAGTTCCTTGGCAGACAAAGCGATCGTCGTGGTTCCAAGCGCCTCCTCGACGCTGAGGCAGCCTTCAGCTGGATCGAGAACGTAAGAACCAGCGCGGAGCACAGGCTCGCGGTAGCTGGGCTGGCGCCGATGCAGCGCCCTGATCCTTGCCAGTAGTTCCTCCATCGCAAACGGCTTGCTCAGGTAGTCGTCGGCGCCGGCATCGAGGCCCTGCACCCGGTGCTTGGTGTCGGCCAGGGCCGTGAGCATCAGCACCGGCAGGTCGAGTCCGGCCCCACGCAGGCGTCGGCAGAGGTCAACTCCCGACAGACCCGGCAGCATCCAATCGACGATCGCCAGGTTGTACGTGGCTAGATCGCTGCGGAGCAAACTCCATGCCCCCAGGCCCTCAGCAACGTGATCAACCACATGCCGCTCGGCACTGAGCACGGCCTGGATTGCAGCGGCCAGCTCGGCCTCGTCCTCGACCAACAGGATGCGCAGGGGCATGGGCCTGGGTCATGGGGCGGCGGGTGACGCTGATCCTAGTGAGCACAGGCGGTTTCACCTGTTTTTCATCTCACCTGCGGCATCCTCGGCGAGTCCTTGTCCTGCCTTTGCGGCAGCAGCAGCATGCACGCATTACTTCTGGCCGGCAGCCTCAGCCTTGGAACGCTGGCCCTCGGCAGCTTCAGTCCGGCCATGGCCCATGTGGGGCATGGCGATGAGTTTCAGCAAACAGGCGACGTGCGCCAGGTGAAGGCCAGCGCGGAGATCGATTCGCTGCTGGGAATCACCACCGCAGCAGCCACAGAGGCTGGTGGTGTTGTCACCATCCCCGTCGCAGCAGTGGTGGATGCGGATGGCAAGCCGCTGGTGTTCGTGAAGTACGGCGCCAGCTATGACCCGGTCTTCATTCAGACAGGCGCCAGCCAGGGTGATCAGATCGCAGTGACTGACGGCGTGACAGTTGGCGAGAAGGTGGTGAACCAGGGGGCACTTTCTCTTTACGCCGAGTCCAAGAAGAGCCAGAGCGCAGCAGCAGCCAGCGGAGAAGGAGCCACAACGGCAGCGGCAACCCCAGTGGCCGCCACCGCGGCAGAAGCGGCTGGTCTCAACCCCTTGGTGATTGGTGCCGGTGCCGCAGTGCTGGTGGTTGGCGGGGTGGTGGTGGCCTCGCGCCTGGGCAAAAAGAACTGACCCCCGAACCCCTCGTTCTCTCCCGCTCCTCAACTCGATTTCATGCTCAACCGCCTGCTCAACCAGACGCTGCGGACCTCGATCACCAGGAGATGGTTGGTTGTTGTTGCCGCCATCTTGATCACCCTCTGGGGCCTTTCCATCCTCAGCCGGATGCCCCTCGATGTCTTTCCCCAGTTCGCCCCACCACAGGTGGATGTGCAGACCACAGCCGATGGTCTCGCGCCCGAGGAAGTGGAGTCACGCATCACCGTGCCGATCGAATCGGCCGTCAATGGTCTGCCGGGTGTGGAAACGGTGCGCTCGTCTTCCAAGGTCGGACTCTCAATGGTGCAGGTGGTCTTTGATCAGAACGCCGATATCAACCGGGCTCGTCAATCGGTGGCAGAGCGCCTTGGGCAGATCTCCTCGGTACTTCCACCCAACGCGGGCAAGCCGGAAATCTCTCCGCTGCTTTCCCCTCTCGGCACGATCCTCCAGTACGCCTTCACCGTCAGCGAGGACGGCTCCACCACGCCGATGGAGCTCCATCGCCTTGTAGTCAGGACCTTTCGCAACCAGATTCTGTCCATTCCAGGGGTGGCCCAGGTCAGCTTCTACGGCGGCGATGAGCCCCAGCAACAGGTGCTGATTGATCCAGAGGAGCTGCAGCGTCGCCAGATTTCGCTGCAGGCCGTTGCTGATGGTGTGGCTGGCGCCAGCGCCATCACCCCCGGCGGTTTCCTCGTCGGCGGAGGCCAGGAAAGGCTGATCCGACCGTTCGGCCAGGCCACCGACAGCAAGGATCTGTCCAGCGCGGTGGTGGTTGACCAGACAGGCAGAAGCGTGCCACTGACGGCTGTGGCCGAGGTACGGCGTGCCCCGGCTCTCAAGCGCGGAGACGGCAGCTTCAACGGCAAGCCGGCGTTAGTGCTGATGATCAACAAACAGCCCGACATCGACACCCCCAAGGTCAGCCGTGAGGTGGAGGAGCGAATCGCCGCCCTCAGCCAGACCCTGCCTAGCGACATTCAGGTCAAGCGCACCTTCCGTCAGGCCAGCTTCATTGATACAGCGATCAATAACGTCAGTGGTTCGCTGATCGAAGGCATCGTGATCGTCTCGGTGGTGATGGTGCTGTTCCTGATGAACTGGCGTACCGCCGTCATCACCCTCAGTGCCATCCCCCTGTCTTTGTTGATCGGCTTGATGCTGATGCGTGCCTTCGGGCTGGAGATCAACACCATGACCCTCGGTGGGTTGGTGGTGGCGATCGGCTCGGTGGTCGACGACGCCATTGTCGACATGGAGAACTGCTACAGCGGCTTGCGCCGCAACCAGGCCGCCGGTCGGCCCAGCAATCCCCTGCAGGTGGTGTTTGACACGTCGGTGCAAGTGCGCCAGCCGGTGATTCTCTCCACCGTGATCATCGTGGTGGTCTTCGCGCCGATCTTCAGCCTGTCGGGGGTGGAAGGACGGATCTTCGCGCCGATGGGCCTGGCCTATCTGTTCTCGATCGTGGCCTCCACCCTGGTGGCGATCACGCTCACGCCTGCGCTCTGCGCGATTCTCCTGGCCAGGGCCCAGCTTCCAGCGGAGAACACCTGGATTGCGGACCGGGCGGAGCGGCTCTACCGGCCGCTGCTGGAGATCGCATTGGTTTCACCCAAGCGGGTGCTCTCCGTTGCCCTGGTGGCCGTCGTGGTGGCCTTCACCATCCTGCCCAGCCTTGGGCGGGTCTTCCTGCCGGAGTTCCGCGAGAAATCCCTGGTGAATTCGATGGTGCTCTACCCCGGTGTGTCGCTGGAGATGACCAACCGCGCCGGCCTCGCACTCTCCAACACCCTGATGGCCAGTCCCCTGTTCGAGTGGGTGCAGGTGCGGGTGGGCCGGGCCCCCGGTGATGCCGACGGTGCTGGGGTGAATCTGGCCCATGTGGATGTGGAGCTGAGTGATCAGGCCATGAACAACCGTGAGGAGAGCATCAGACAGCTGCGTGAAGAATTCCTGAAGCTGCCTGGGGTAGCACCAAACATCGGTGGCTTCATTTCCCACCGTATGGACGAAGTGCTCTCGGGCGTACGTAGTGCGATCGCCATCAAGATCTACGGCCCCGATCTGGGCGAGCTGCGCAGGATCGGCGAGCAGGTGCGTGACGCCATTGAGCCGATCGAGGGGGTGGTGGATCTGCAGCTTGAGCCTCAGCTGCCAATCGAGCAGGTGCAGATCCGCTTCGACCG
>JBBQIH010000186.1:0-5856 GCA_038324725.1 Cyanobacteriota bacterium
CGGACGACGGCTGCGCCCGTAACCCCCTGACTGGGAGCGGTTCTGGAGGGCGCGGGTGAGACTCTTGCTGCGGTTGGCGGCGCCCACAGTCTCGCCATCCTTGGGACGGATCAGGGGATTGCCTTTGAGTTCGGAGCGCAGCTGATTGATCAGGCGGAAATGGCCGGTGGTGTTGTACTTACGCAGAACGGTTGGATCCCAACCCATGGCGTTTTGATTTCTAGCTTGGCAACCATCGTAGGGCCAGGCTCGCTGGGGGCAGCATGGGGGTTGGATCACTCCCCAACACGACCCACCATGACCAGCACCGGCAGGCTCGTTGGCCTTCAGGCCCCCGACTTTCGCGCCACCGCCGTGGTGGAGCAGGAGTTCCGCGAGCTGTCGCTGCGCGACTACCGCGGTAGACATGTGGTGCTGTTCTTCTATCCCCTCAATTTCACCTTCGTCTGTCCTACGGAGATCACCGCCTTCAGCGATCGCCACGCCGACTTCGCCCGCCTCGCCACCGACATCCTGGCCGTTTCCGTCGACAGCCCCTTCAGCCATCTGGCCTGGGTGCAGACCGAACGCAAGAGCGGCGGCCTGGGGGATGTGGCCTACCCGCTGATTTCGGACCTCAACAAGGAGATCTCCAGGGCTTACCAGGTGCTGGATGAAGCGGGTGGCACTGCCCTGAGGGGGCTGTTCCTGATCGATCCCGACGGCGTGATCCGGCACAGCACCATTAACGACCTGGCCGTCGGCCGCAGTGTCGATGAAACCCTGAGGGTGCTGCAGGCCTTCCAGCTGGTGCGGAACCACCCGGGCCAGGTCTGCCCCGCCGACTGGACACCGGGAGCGCGCACCCTGGCGCCCGACCCCCAGGGCAGCCGGGATTTCTTCGCCGCGCTGGAGTGACGCCTCAGCCCAGCAACGAGGCCAGCAGGCGGCGGCCATCCAGCCCTCCGGTGACGGGATCGCAGGCCCGCTCCGGGTGGGGCATCAGGCCGAGCACATGGCCCGCCGGGTTCGTCAGACCGGCCACATCCCCTCGCGACCCATTCGGGTTGGCGACGTAGCGCAGCACGACACAGCCCTGATCCTCGAGGCGCTGCAGCTCCTCCGGCTCCACCTGGTAGCGCCCTTCCCCGTGGGCGATCGGCAGGCTGATCCGCTCGCCGCCGCCGTAGGCAGCCAGCCAGCGGCAGGCTCCCGGCCGTACCTCCAGCTCGCTGCTCTGGCAGAGGAAGTGCAGGTCACGGTTACGGGTCAGGGCGCCCGGGAGCAGGCCCATTTCCGTGAGGACCTGGAAGCCGTTGCAGATGCCGAGCACCGGTCCGCCGCGCTCGGCGAACGTGCGCACTTCCTCCAGCACCGGGGCGAAACGGGCGATGGCGCCGCAGCGCAGGTAGTCGCCGTAGCTGAAGCCCCCCGGGAGCACGACGGCGTCCAGACCGGACAGATCCCGCTCCTCATGCCAGAGAAAGCGCACGGGGATGCCCAGACAGCCCTCCAGGGCCCAGGCCACGTCCCGGTCACAGTTGGAGCCGGGAAACACAACAATGCCAACGGTCATCGGTTTGCTCTCCTCAGCCCGCTTCCGCCAGATCCAGGGACCAGTCCTCAATCACCGGATTGGCCAGCAGACGGTCACTGAGCAGTTCGAGTCGGGCCTGGGCGGTGGCCCGATCCGGCGCCTCCAGATCCAGCTCGATCGCCTTGCCGATCCGCAGCCGCTTCACGCCCTCCACCCCGAGCCGGGCGGCGGCGGCCCGGGTGGCTTCACCAGCGGGATCCAGCACGGAGGGTCGCAGGGAGACCTGAACGCGGGCGTTGAAGAGCGGCACCGGAGGCACGGACGTTTGTTAAATCTTGGCAGCACGCCCCACCACCCTCCAGCCGCCTGATCAGCCTGGAGATGATTCCCCGTTCCGCTGGCCGTGGTGTCCTCCCTGCGGAGGCTGTTGTTGGATCCATTCGGCCACGTCTTGTTGGTCTGGCTGCTTGGTCTGGCCGTGGCGGGCACAGCCCTGCAGGCCCATTCCCTTCCTGGCCTGGTCTCGCTGCAGTGCCGCCTGGCGGATGGTCCCTGGCAGGACTGCCACATGCAAGTGGAGGAGCTGGGCCTGCACTGGTTCCTGCTGGTGGGGGGGCAGCGGATCGAATTCCGCCACGACGGCCGAGGCAAGGTGACGATGCTGAAGCCCTCCGGCGGCTGGCAGCCGGTGAACAGCCGCTGGGTGGAAACCACCGATCTCTGCTGGGATGGGGTGTGCGCCAGGGGGGACATCCCCCTCGACTGACCTTTCCTGACGCCGCTCAGAGCTGATCGAGGGCCAGCCGCAGGGGGCCGGCGGCTCCGGCGGTGGCCAGGACCACCAGCTCCAGGCCATCGGCGTTCTGCTGGCCAGGCTCTGCTGAGAACTCTGCTATAGGCTCTGCGTTGGCCGCTGCCGCGAGCGGTGAAGCCGCGCGCTCCTCGTACCAGCACTCGAGTCGACGGCCGACCGCCTGGATCTGCAACGGCAGCCGCTTGCCACCCTGGCGCAACCGGCCCTTGAGCCGCACCACCGGATGCTCGATCAGCAACCGTTGCAGCTCCGCCTCCAGGGCAGCCCGCTGCCAGCGGCCGGAACGGCGCAGCAGCAGCGATTCCATCGCCACGTGGGCATGGTCGTGGTGGTCATGGTCGTGATCGTCGTGGTGGTGGTCGGCCTCCTCCCTGCCAGGCCCATCCAGCACCAGGGAGGGATCGAGCTGGCCCCGGGCCATCGGCAACACCACGGTGCCGGGGCGCAGGCCCGCAGCCAGGCTGGCCTTCACCCGCTCGAAGGCCTCAGGCTGCAGCCGGTCGGCACGGCTGACCAGCACGAGATCGGCGGCGCCGAGCTGGTCGGCGAACAGATCCTCGATGGCACTGATGTGGTCGAGGCTGGGATCGGCCAGGCGCTGGGCTTCCACCGCGGCGGCATCGCCCACCACATGGCCGGCGGCCAGGGCTTCGCCGTCCACCACCGTGACCACCCCATGCACGCGCGTGCGGCTGCGGATCTCCGGCCAGCCGAAGGCGGCCACCAGGGGTTCAGGCAGGGCCAGGCCACTGGTTTCCACCACGATGCCGTCGAGGCGATCGGCGCGCTCCAACAGGCGGGTCATGGTGGGCAGGAACTCGTCCTGCACCGTGCAGCAGAGACAGCCGTTGGCAAGCTCCACCAGGCGGCCATCGAGCTCGTCGTCCGGGCAGAAGCCGCAGGCGGCGATCAGGTCGCCGTCGATGCCGACCTCGCCGAACTCATTGACCAGCACGGCCAGGCGCAGACCGCTCTCCAGCAACAGGTGGCGCAGGAGGGTGGTCTTACCGGCTCCCAGAAAACCGGTCACCACCGTGACCGGCAGACGTCTGGAGAGAGTGGCCGTCATCAGAGCAGATGCGAAGGCAAGAACCGAAACCTAGGGGAGTTGCTGCCACCCCGATTCAGGGCCAGCGGGACGTCAGCGGCAGCCGAGGCTGTCGCGGGTGGCCACACCGGTGACGGGGTGGCGGCCGGACGCGCGGGCGCAGAGGGCTTTCTGCTCGGGCATGTCGAGCACCGCGTCGCTGAAATCCGCCCCTTCGATCTGGGCATCCCGGAAGCGGCTCTGCATCAGCATGGCGTTGCGGAACTGGGTCCCGCGCAGGTCAGCACCGTCGAAGCGGGTGGCGAAGGCCACGACGTCCTCAAGATCGGCGCCGCGCAGATCCGCCTGGCGCAGATTGGTGGAATTGAACACGGCCCCACGCAGATCGGCGTCCCGCAGGTCAAAGCCCTCCATGGAGGCCTTGAGGAATTCCTGTTGCTGCAGATTGCGCCCCCGCAGATCCGGATCGAGATCCTGGAAGGAACGCTGGGCCCGCAGCTCCGGGGCGGTGATCGCCAGCGCCGGTCCCACCGGCAGCGCGGCCCAGAGCATCACCAGGACCAGCACGGCACCCAGCAGGGCGAAGGCCCTGCGGGCAATCACGGCAAAGGCGATCGCGGCAAAGGACTGAAAGCTGGGGGCCATGCCACACCGGTACGCTGCCAGTTCAAGCTATGGCAGACGCAGCCCGTCATGAGCATGTCCCTGCGGGTGGTGGTCCCCCCCCATCCCCTGATCGGCCACTGGCTCACCCTGCTGCGCGATGGCGCCACCCCCTCGCCCTTGTTTGCCACGGCGATGGCGGAACTGGGCCGCTGGCTCACCTATGAATCCCTGCGCGACTGGCTGCCCCATCGCCAGGTGACGGTCGAAACGCCCTTGGGCCGCAGCCAAGGACAGGTGGTGGATCCGGAGGTCCCCCTGCTGGTGATTCCGGTGCTGCGGGGAGGGTTGGGTCTGTGGCAGGGGGCCCAGACGGTGCTTCCTTCAGCCCAGCTGGCCCATGTAGGCCTTGAGCCCTGCGGTCCGGAGCACACGCCCCACTGGTTCCTGGATGATTTACCGGTCAGCGTCGATCCCCGCAGCGGCGTGCTGGTGTTCCTGCCCTGCCTTGCCAGCGGCTCCATCCTGATGGCGCTGCTGGACCGGCTCCAGGGTCTTGGTGTGGAAGGCCAGCGGCTGCGGGTGATCACCACCCTGGCGGCCAACCCCGGGCTCCAGGTGGTGGGGGAGCGCCACGGCCAGCTCACCATTTACTGCGCCGGCATTGACCCTGAGGTGGATGATCGGCACCGCATCGTGCCCGGGTTCGGGGAGGTGAGTGAGCGGCTGTATGGGATCGCCTCCGCCACTGCCTAGGCTGAGCCTCCCTTCCGAGCTCACTGACGGGTGCAGGTTCATGGCTGATTCCAGGGAGCAATCGTCCGCCGGTGGGCTCGTGCTGCTGGCGGGAGCCGCCGGTGTGGTGGTGGGAGCTGCAGGTCTGGCGGTCTGGCTGCTGCGCCGCGCCGAACGGCGGCACCTCGTTCAGCGCCAGTTGCGGATGCTGCGCCTCTCCCGGCTGGCGGAGGCCAGCGGCGAGCCGCCGGTCGGTCGTGACCAGCTGCACGACCGCGTCCAGAAGCTCAACCAGGCGATTGACGAGGTGCGCCGTCAGCTGGAGCAGCTGGAGCCCCAGCCCTGAGGGCGCAGGCCCCTCGGTAAGTTGCTGCAGAACCGATCCTCCCCGGCCATGCTGCGCTCCGACGCCATCACCAAGGGCCTCCAACGCTCCCCCAACCGGGCCATGCTCCGGGCCGTGGGGTTCGGGGATGATGACTTCGGTAAGCCGATCGTGGCGATCGCCAACGCCTACAGCACGATCACGCCCTGCAACATCGGCCTCAACGACCTGGCCCGGCGGGCCGAGCAGGCCTTGCGTGGCGCTGGAGCGATGCCCCAGATGTTCGGCACCATCACCGTCAGCGACGGCATTTCGATGGGGACGGAGGGGATGAAGTATTCGCTCGTATCGCGCGAGGTGATTGCCGACTCGATCGAGACCGCCTGCAACGCCCAGAGCATGGATGGCCTGCTGGCCATCGGCGGTTGCGACAAGAACATGCCCGGCGCCATGCTTGCCATGGCCCGCATGAACATCCCGGCCATCTTCGTGTACGGGGGCACGATCAAACCGGGGAAACTGGGGCCCTGCGATCTCACCGTGGTGAGCGCCTTTGAGGCGGTGGGCCAGTATTCCGGTGGGCGCATTGGTGAGGCGGAGCTGCTGGCGATCGAAAAGAACGCCTGTCCTGGTGCCGGCAGCTGCGGTGGCATGTTCACCGCCAACACGATGAGCTCAGCCTTCGAAGCCTTCGGCCTCAGCCTGCCTTACAGCTCCACGATGGCTGCGGAGGATCCGGAGAAGGCGGACAGCGCCGCCCGTTCTGCCGAGGTGCTGGTGCAGGCGATCGCGGCTGACATCCGGCCGCGGGACCT
>JBBQIH010000187.1:0-5850 GCA_038324725.1 Cyanobacteriota bacterium
TCGCCACCCTGAAACTAGAACTCGACCTCGATGCCAATCGAGAAGTCTTGATCTCACCCCAACAGCTGCAGCGCGATCGGGCGTTCTGGATTGAGGGGTATTACAACCGAGAGCGTCGCCATTCAACGATCGGTTACATCAGTCCGATCGACGATGAGCAGCGATGCATCGTTGCCCCTACACTCACTCCCGTGAACCCATGATCAGTGTCCACGAAATAGGGAAAAATCCATGGTTTCATGTCGATGCCTTGGATTCTCATTGAACGGCTGATGTTGATGTTTTTGAGGCCGGAGCTAAGATCCAATTTATGCCCCCTTCTGCATCCAGGTCACCCGTCGCGTGGGGGCCGCGTTGACGTCGTCCGCCCTCCGTGGACCTGGCCGCCCCCCGGCGCGCGACATGGTGTGGATCCCTGGAGGCACCTTTCTGATGGGCTCCGACCTCCACTACCCGGAGGAGGCGCCCGCCCACAGGTTGAGCGTGGAGGGCTTCTGGATGGATCGCCACCTGGTCACCAATGCTCAGTTCCTGAAGTTCGTGAAGGCCACCGGCCACGTCACCCTGGCCGAGCAGCCCGCCGATCCGGTTCAGTATCCCGAGGCGCTGCCGGAGTTGCTGGTGCCGTCCTCGATCGTGTTCGTGCCACCGCCGGGTCCGATTTCCAAGGGCGATCCCTACCGCTGGTGGCAGTACATCGCCGGTGCCAACTGGCGGCATCCTGAAGGGCCGGGCAGCTCGATCAAGCAGCGTGATCACCATCCCGTGGTGCATGTGGCCCATGCCGACGCGGCGGCCTATGCCGACTGGAGCGGCAAACAGCTGCCGGGCGAAGCGGAGTGGGAACGGGCCGCCTGGGGCGGCCGTGAAGGTGCCGAGTTCGCCTGGGGGGAGGAGCTGCACCCGGGAGGCCGCCCGGTGGCCAACACCTTCCAGGGCGATTTCCCCCACCACAACAGCCTGTTGGACGGCTACGCGAGCACCTCGCCAGTGGGTGTCTTTCCGGCGAACGGCTACGGCGTGTTCGACACCATCGGCAATGTGTGGGAGTGGACCGACAGCTGGTACGCCAGCCATGCCAGCAACGCCGGAGCAGCTGACGCCCGTGAGGCCAGCATCGATCCCACCAGCCAGCATGGAGCGATGCCGCGCAAGGTGGTGAAGGGCGGCTCCTATCTCTGCGCCCCCAGCTACTGCCGCCGCTACAGGCCAGCAGCGCGCATGGCCCAGGGAATCGACACCTCCACCAGCCACATGGGCTTTCGCTGCATCGTGCGGCTCTGAAGCCATGACTCCCTCACGTCTGAACACCTGGCTGGCCCGTCAGCAGCGCCGCCGCGCATTCCCGTGCTTTCTGCTGCTGGATCGCACCTTCGGCTTCAGGGTGCTGATCGCGGCCAGCATGTCTTTTTCGTTGCTTTCACTCGTCAATCGCTTCGACAACTGCCATGGAGCCGACCCAAGAGAGAATTGCCTGACCAGTAACGTCCTGGACGTCATCAGCATTGGCAATGTCGAATCGTTCAGCATCGTCACGGCGGGTTTCGTCTACATCCTTGAGGCGGGGCGTTGCAAGGAGAGAGAACACCACGAACAACTTGCTTTGTTACTGGCGCTACAAGAGGCTGGAGTCAAATGCAGCCTCGGGCGTATCCGAGCCATCGAGGATCTCAGCTCAGATGCTATCTGGCAGGACGACTTCGATTTGCAGGGCACGAACCTGGAGGGGCTGAGGATTCCATTCAGCCGTTGGCGAGGTTGCAACTTCGCCAACACGGTGTTGTGCAAGGCCAATCTCCATGGTGCGGATCTGAAGGGAGCAATGATCGATCAGAGCCTTGCAGCCTCAGTCGATCAGCCGTGATTCCATCCGATGGCATGATGACCCAAAAGCTGCCCCATCCCCCGGCCGCTGACTCCGGCGCGCCCCGTGCCCAGATGGGCCGGATCGCCGGGGCCTTCGTCGGTATTGCCGCCGCCTATGCGATCACCCGCCAGCTGCCCTTCCTGCCGGCCACGCTGCTGAGTTCCCTGGTCCTGGCCGCCACCTCCACGTGCATCGGCCGGATCCACAGCCCGCTGCGGTGGTGGGCCCTGCTCGGTACCGCCTGCGGCTCGGGGCTGCTCGGTTGTCTTGCCCTTGCCGGTGGCGTCGCCGGACACAACCTCAGCCGCGATGCCGCTGGCGCTTGCGCCCGCCATCCCAGGGACCTGCTGCGTTCGGCCAGTGCGCTCACCACCGGCCTCTTCGCGGTACTGGTCACCGTCACCTTTCTGCATTCCGGCCTGGAGACGGCTCGCACCTTTTCCAGCCGGCTCATCACCTCCCTGACCATCCTGGTGGCGACGCTCGCCGTCCCCGGTTGGCTGACCCATCTGCTGCATCGGCCGCCACCGAGGGGGCCCAGGCAGCGGTCCTGACTCGCCTCCATTCTCCAGCCTCCTCTCAAGCCGACACCTCCCTCAGACCCCGACGCCATGGCCCAGGCACCCCTGCTGCTCGTCAGCCTCACCCTGTTCACGATCATGTTCGGCCTGGGTGTTGGCCTGAAGGGAGAGGCCATCGTCAAGCTGCGCCGCAGGCCTGCCCTGGTGATCCGGTTGCTGATCGGCTCCTGTGTGCTGGTCCCGCTGGTGGCCCTTGTGCTGATGAAGATGACTCCGGACCTGGCCCTCTCCAAGTCCGCCCGTTTCGGCATCGCCCTGATGGCCATCTCACCGAGCGCTCCCCTCACCCTGCGCAAGGCCGGCAAGACGGGCGGCGACCGCGAGCTGGCGGCGGTGCTCCAGGCCTGCGCGGCCGTGGCCGCGATCATTTCGATCCCACTGGTCGTGGATCTGTTCCGATCCTCGTTCGGGATCGCAGGCTGGGACATCGGGCCGCAGGAGGTGGCCCTGCAGGTGGGCAAGGCCCAGCTGCTCCCCCTGCTGGCGGGCCTGAGCCTGAGGCGCTGGCAGCCCGCCTGGGCGCAACGGCTGTCGGGTCCGCTCGACAAGCTCGCCAATGGCCTGCTGCTGGTGCTGATCGTGCTGGTGCTGTTCAAGTCGCTGCCCCTGCTGGTGCCCTTCGCGGCCGCCAACCTGGTGGCCCTCGGTTTCATGGCCGTGATGGTGCTGGCAGCCCTGGCCATCGGCTATGGGGTCGCTGGCCCTGAGCCCCGGGAGCGCACCACGCTCGCCCTGGTCACCTCGATGCGCAATCCGGGGCTGGCCCTGCTGTTCGCCACGACCTACGGCGCCGACATGCCTGGCCTGAAACTTGTGGTGCTCACCTATCTGCTGGTCACGGTGCTGCTATCGATTCCCTTCCTGCGCTGGCAGCGCCAGAAGCAGCAGGTGCCCATCGTGACCCCTTAGATGCCTTGGCTTGAATCACCCGAGGCCCTGCTCCAGGGGCTTGCCGGTGTCGTTCGCTTCACCCTGGAGTTCCTTTCTGTCCTCTGTGTGGTGCTGGGGGTGATCACCACCCTTCGACTGGCCTTGCCGTTCCTGCCTGTCCTGGGCCATCGCGGCCGCCGTCCCCCCAGCGCGATCCGGATCAACTTCGGCAGCTGGCTGTCGATGGCACTGGAATTCCAGCTCGGGGCCGACATCGTGGCCACGACCACGGCGCCTTCGAACCGCAACCTGATCCAACTGGCGGCGGTGGCTGTGATCCGCACCTTCCTCAATGTGTTCCTCGCCAAGGAACTGGAGACGGAACGGCGGCTGGAGCAGGACCGTCCTCTGAGTCCGAAACCCTGAACCGCCAGCCCTTGCTTTTGACAACCGTCGGCACCCCCATGAACCTCACCAACGAACTGGCCAAGGAGCGCAACCGTGCGGCCGCCGAGCGCACGATGATGGCCTGGATCCGCACCTGCCTCTCGCTGATCAGCTTCGGTTTCGGCCTCGACAAGATCATCGGTGCCATCAACAGCAGCCGCTTCGATGCCAGTTCCCACGCCGGCCTGAGTGTGCGTCTGATTTCGATGGGTTTCGTCTTGGTCGGGATTGTGGCGATGGCGGCGGCGACCCGTCAGCACCTGCGCACGCTCAGGCTGATCCGACGCGACGATTTCGTCTACGCCGATCAACGCTCCATCACCGTCTTCACGGCGATTTCGCTCACGCTCATCGGGATCTTTGCGTTTGCTCTGCTGGTCATGGGGTCCCCCATCACCTGACATCCACGCCCCAAGCCGCCTTTCCTACGTGTTGCTGACGGTGATCAGCTGGTCTGGCCACGCTCCTCCGGCGAACGCCTCTTCGACACGGTGCTGGCGTTGCCGTTGCGGATGGCGTGATAGCCGGGGGAGAGGATCTCCACATCGGCGGCGGCGAACTGGTCCTGCAGGGCCGCCAGCACCTCCGAGAGGGTTTCGCGGTAGGTGTCGGGCTGCCGCACATAGGCGGTGAGTTCGTGGCTGATGTGGAAATCGTTCAGGGCGGCCAGCGCACCCAGCACCAGGCCGGTCCCCTGGAACACCTTGCTGCCGGAGCCGGGGATGTAGGGAAACGCCGCTGCCAGGCCGACCAGGCTGAACAGAATCGTCACCAGCCGGGATGTGGGCAGGGCCCATTCCTGGTAGAAGCCGGGCAGACGGATTCGCCCGTTCTCGATGGCCCTGAACCAGGCTCGGTTGGCACGGATCACCAGCACGGTGATGACCATAATCACCCCGATCGAGAACAGGCTCGGGATTGTTTGCACCATCTGGTTCAGGGATCCCAGCACCACCGCCTTGATCTGTCCGCGCAGACCTGCGGCGATCCCTTCGGTGGGAGGAAAGAAGCCCAGCAGCAGGGGAATCAGCAGATAACTGATCACCAGCACCAGCACCAGCGACCAGTGCACCAGCTGCCGCAGCAGCTGCATGAGCTGGCGCACATGATCAGCCTCCACGAACCCGCTCAGGCCGAGGCGATCCAGCCCCTGCATCACGAAGCGAGGGGACTCGGCGAACTGGCGCCGGAGCCGCCGGTTGAGGCCTCCCTGCAACCGCAGCCAGAGGATGTAGACACCCAGGACCAGCGCCGCCAGGGCTGTGCCCCTCAACCAGGAGGCGAGGGTATGGCTGCCTCGGTAGTTGGTGATCGCCCGACGCATGCCATCGCGGTAGCGCAGCGCCAGCTGCTGCCGCGTCAGGCCGAAGCAGGCCGCCGCCCGATCGCCCACGGCCAGCTCAGGCTTGAAGCGGCCGTCCTTCTCCAGGATCCCGACCAGGGAGAAGGGGGGCTCCTCCTGCACCACCAGCTGGGCCGGCGCGACGCTGCGATCCTCCGCCAGTTGCTGCAGACGGGCGTTGCCGCGACGCACGTAGTCTTCGAGCCTCTGGGCGGCGGGAGTCCGCCGGATTTCCAGGTACTGGCGTCCATCGAGGCTGATGAAGCCGGGAACGGCCGCACAACCCTCTTTGGGCACCGCCGTGGCGCCACCAACGACCGCCCGCGCCGACGCCAATGGATCCAGGGCCAGCCCGAAGCCGAGCAGCAGGGCCAGCAGGGCGATCCGCCATCCCCGTTCCCCTGGACCACCGTTCCCCTGGATCAGCCGATCTGATGGTCCCGTGGCCACTCCGCAGGTGTCGATGGCCGTCGCCAGCTGAGGTCGCGGCCGCCGGCGGGAACCCTGGAGCATGGTCCGTTCTCCCCTGCTGCCGCTGCTGCTGCTGCTCGTGGTGCTTGTGCAGGCCCAGTTGCGGCCGCTCCAGCCCGCCGCCGGGGATCCGTTGCGGCTGCTCGCCGGTGGGGACGGGCCCCAGCCGGTGATCCTGCAGGGACGGCTGCTGGGCGATCCGGTGGCGATGGCCGCGCCGGCAGCCGCCCACGCCAGCCCTGCTGGCCAGCCCGGTCCCTGCCGGGTGCTGC
>JBBQIH010000188.1:0-5847 GCA_038324725.1 Cyanobacteriota bacterium
GAGCCCGTGGCGGCGAAGTGCGGAGAACGTGTCACGATCGCCGACCCGGCCGATCAGGCCGACAGGCGTGCTCGGCCCTTCAGCCGGCGGGATCGAAGGATCGCCCGGCCGGCACGCGTGGACATCCGCTTGCGGAAGCCATGGCGCTTCGAGCGACGCCGTACGTTCGGTTGGAAGGCGTGGGTGGCACCCGGCGCGAAGTACATGAAGAAGGGCTTGTCGGGCGTGAGTGACTTCTGTTGCCCGGCCCACTTCATGGCCTTGTCGGTCATGTCGTCCATGAAGTGATACCCCTGTTCAGGGCTTGCCTTCGGCTCCACCGGTGTGGTGCCTTCGTACAAGGTGGGGTACCACTGATTCGCCTCGCCGCCGATGAAGCCGTAGAAGTATTCGAAGCCACCGCCGCCGGTGGGCCAGGCATCGAACGGGCCGACGGGGCTGCTCTCCCAGACCGGCACCTCATGGCACTTACCGAATTGCGCTGTGGCGTAACCGTTGAGCTTGAGAGTGCGGGCGAGTGGCGCGCAGGTGTTCGGCAGCACGGAGCAATAGCCAGGAGCACCGCTGGCGATCTCGGTAATCCCCCCCATCCCCACCGTGTGGTGGTTACGGCCAGTCAACAGCGCCTGCCGCGTCGGCGAGCAGAGAGCGGTGGTGTGAAAGCGGTTGTAGCGCAGGCCGCCCGTGGCCAGTCGTTCTGCATTCGGAGTCTGGCAGGGGCCGCCGAAGGCGCTGGCGGAGCCGAAGCCGGCATCGTCGATCAGGATGATCAGCACGTTGGGGGCGCCCGCGGGTGGCCGTAGTTGCTCGATCGAGGCGAACCGGGTATCTGGATCCTTGGCGTCGTAGGTGATCAGGCCGGTTCGCTCCGGGCTGGGGATCGGCAAGTGGGAGCGGTGCTTGTTGTCGAGAGCGGCCATGGTTCTGCTGTTGTGGGGGTGGGGTCGAGGGAACGAGAGTTGGTCTGCTCAGGCCTGAGGAACGATCGACGGGATCACCCGCCAAGGCCGTAGGCCACCTGACTGGCGGCGTTCACCAGTTGCGCCTGGTCGACCGACTGAGGCGGCTGGCCGTTGAAGAGGCCCTGCTGGCAATCCACCTGGTCACAGGCACCTGTCATTTCACTCGAGACATAGCCGAAGCTGGCTCCACAGGGAGCGATCGCCTGAACCGAGCTGTAGTCGAACTGATAGGCGGTCTGCGGCGCCGCGATCGGGGTGGATTGTTGTGCTGCTGCCTGGTTCACCAGAGAGGAGATCGTGGCCGCCGTGGCCAGGCCCGTGATCCCCCAGGCGGCTGCGCTCGGCCTCTACCATCCTCCTGACACGGTATAAACCGAACCAGCCTGCTGTCCAGGGCCGTAACGTCCTGTAGCCGCCACGTCCCCGGCTGAGTTCCAGGCGATACGCCGGTAGGGGCCTCTGGTCACCCCCGCCCCGGGGGCTCCCACCCCAACACCTGGGCGAACCCCGAAGCCCGAGGCTGGGCCGCCGTGTCCACCGGGATTGGGGCTGGCCAGCGAGGGCTGCGCCACAGCCATGGCGCCCGAAAGGCAGGCCGTGATGAGACCAACGAATCGAGACCCTCGGCGTCCTTATCCACGGCGATCTCCACCCAATTCACCTCGCCGCTGAATATCCCTCCGACGCTCGGATAACCCTCATTAGTTTACTCCACCCGGCCTTAGCCGGCCTTCTGTCCATCCACATACAGCGTCACCGTGCCGCCCTTGGCCAGGCTGCCGCCGTCGTAGGCGAACTCCATACGAACCTGGTGGGTTCCGGGTGGAATCGTTGCTGTGCCCACGCTCGTGTAGCAGTTCACGCCATAGAAGTTGTAGCAGGACTTCGGCTTGCACTCTCTGACGTAAAGGCTCCAGCCACCGGTGAGGCCACACTGGGCGATGATCACGCCCTTGGCACCCGCTTCCGGAACCACCACCTCGGCGGTGACGGCGTGGGACTTGTTCGTGAAGTTGACGATCGAGCTTTCGCTCAGCCGCCCCATGCCGCCGAACAGCACTTGCCGGGTTCCCTTGATCAGCTGCGGCCGAACGGCGATCTCGGGATTAGCCCGCTCTGCGAAGCGCTCATCAAGCGGCAGCACGTCGTAACGGGTGGCTTCGATCAGCCACAGCCGCTGCAGTTCATGGAGCTCCTGGGGATGGAGCTGGCCAGATCCTGCACCTAGGTCCAGTCGGTACTGGTGTCGTAGACCTCCCAGACATCGTCATCAAAGGTGGCCAGTTTCACCTGGCCGGTCACCCAGGGGGTCCGGTGCCTGGTCACCGCCGTCCAGCCCTTGTGGTAACTGTCGCAGTTGCCCAGCATCTCAAAGTACTGGGTCTGGCGCCGTTGGCCGCCTGGGGGTCATTGAAGGACTAGGCCATGCTCACCCTTCGATCGGCCGCTGCTGCACTCCATTCACGAAGATCGGCTGGGGCAGACCTGCCACTTCGATCACATGGTGGAACTGGCTGCGGATCTCCCCCCTGGCGTTGATACCTTTCGGCCAGCTCACGATGAAGGGGTCGCTGGTGCCGCCCCAGTAGGTTTCACGCTTCCTGCGCCGGAACGGGGTGTTGCCGGCGTGGGTCCAGCCCCAGGGGTAGTGGTTGAAATACTTCGGTCCGCCGATGTCCTCGATGGCGGCCAGGTTCTGCTCCAGGTTTTCCGGCACGTTGTTGAAGAACTTGCCTTCGTTCACCGATCCGGTGGGCCCGCCCTCAGAGCTGGCGCCGTTGTCGGAGATCACCATGATCAGGGTGTTGTCGTATTCACCCAGTTCCTTGAGGAACGCGATGAGCTCGTCGATGTAGTGGTCGGTGTGCTCCAGGAAGCCGGCGAACACCTCCATCATGCGGGCATACAACCGGCGTTCATCGTCCGAGAGAGAGGCCCAGTCCTGCACGTCGGGATCATGACGGGAGAGGGTGGTGTTCGGGGGAATGATTCCCAGCTGCTTCTGGCGGGCGAACGTCTTCTCGCGATAGGCGTCCCAGCCGTCGTCGAACTGGCCCTTGTACTTGTCGGCCCACTGCTTCGGCACGTGGTGGGGCGCATGCATGGCGCCGGTGCAGAAGTACAGGACGAAGGGTTTGTTGGGCGCCACCTGCTTGGCGTCGGCGATCATCGCCTTGGCCTTCTCCACCAGATCCTGCGTGAGGTGATAGCCCTCTTCCGGTGTGGCGGGCGGCTCCACCTGGGTGTTGTCGCGCACCAGCTCCGGGTAGTACTGGTGCGTGTCGCCGCCGAGGAAGCCGTAGAAGCTCTCGAAGCCGCGGCCCAGGGGCCAGCGGTCGTAGGGCCCTGCCGCCGAGGTGGCTTCCGCCGGCATGAGGTGCCACTTGCCCACGGCGTAGGTGTTGTAGCCCTTCTGCAGCAGGATCTCGGAGAGGAAGCCGTTCTCGAACGGGATGTAGCCGTTCGAGCCGGGATAGCCCATCGACCCCTCGGTGATGCAGGCCAGGCCGTTGGAATGGTGGTTGCGGCCCGTGAGCATGCAGGAGCGTGACGGCGAGCAGAGCGCCGTGGTG
Source organism: Cyanobacteriota bacterium (assembly GCA_038324725.1). Taxonomy (GTDB): domain Bacteria; phylum Cyanobacteriota; class Cyanobacteriia; order PCC-6307; family Cyanobiaceae; genus Cyanobium. Next base: position 3,536 of record JBBQIH010000188.1, read on the forward strand.
TGCATGTTGCTGTAGCGCAGACCGCCGGCCGCCAGGGCATCGAGATGCGGCGTGGCGATCGGGCTGCCGTAGCAGCCGAGCTGGCCGAAACCCGTGTCGTCGAACACGATGTAGAGCACGTTCGGCGCCCCTTCCCGGGCCCGGTTGGGCTCGGGCCAGGCCGGGGTCGACACGTCGGCGGTGCGGCCGATCACACCGGGGAAAGGCGGTGCCCGCCTTGTATTCGTTAAGGGGCATCGATCGGCTTTCAACCTCTGTGGAAGCTATCGATGGCAACCGTTGCCGGCCTGGCCACGGCCAGACTTCGGCACAGTTCCCCGTCACACACCGCCTAACCTCCGCCGATGACCACCGGCGCCTCCCTGGAGTTTCTGCCTCCGTCCCTCGATGGTCGGGTGCTGGCGGTCAGTCGGCTGGTGCTGCCGCTCTGGCTGCGGTGGCGCTGCCGGATCGCAACGGTGGAGGTTGAGGGCATGGCGTCGCTCGTGGAGGCGATGCGCTCCTTCCAGGCCGGGGAAAGCCGACTGCTGCTCGCCTTCCGCCACCCCAGCCTCGACGATCCGCTCTCCATGGCCCGGCTGCTGTGGGTGGAACTGGCCAGGGCCGGTCGGCAACAGGGCCTTCGCTTCGATCCGGCGCCCACCGGCCAGTTCCTGTTCGACCGCGGCATTCCCCTGTGGGCCGGCGCGGCGATGGGCTGGCTGTTCACCCACCTGGGGGGCGGTTCGATTCAGCGCAGCAAGCTCGATCTGCCGGCCCTGCGCACGGCACGGCAGCTGCTGCTGGACGGGCCCCATCCCTTCGCCCTGGCGCCGGAAGGGGCCACCAATGGCCACAACGAATTGCTCAGCCCCCTGGAACCCGGTACCGCCCAGCTCGCCTTCTGGACAGCGGCCGACCTGGCCGCCGCCGGTCGCCACGAGCGCATGGACCTCCTGCCGATCGGGCTGCAGTACAGCTACATCGGCTCCATCTGGGGGGCGATCGAGGCCCTGCTCTGTCGCCTGGAGGCGGCGGCGGGTCTGAGCCCTGATCCCGGCCACGAACTGGCTCCCGCCCGGCTGCTGGAACGGCTGGTGCTGCTCGGGGAGCGCATGCTCGAGCAGATGGAGTCCTTCTACCGCGACAAGGTGCACCTCCCCCTGCCTGAGGGGGAAGCCTCTCCAGCGGAGGCCGCCACCACCCCCTTCGGACCCCGACTGCAGCGACTGATGGATCTGGCCCTGCGGAGGGTGGAGCAGTCCTTCGGGATGCTTCCCTGTGGCAGCCTCACCGACCGCTGCCGGCGCCTGGAGCAGGCCGGCTGGGATCGGCTCTATCCCTCCCAGCCCGCCGCCGCCGGGCCCCTGAGCCCCCTGGCCCAGGGACTGGCCGACCGGTTGGCGGAGGAAGCCGCAGCCCAGCTCTGGCACATGCGGGTGGTGGAGTCCTTCGTCGCCGTGAGCGGCAGCTACGTGCGGGAGCGGCCCAGCCAGGAGCGCTTCGCCGACACCCTGCTGCTGCTCTGGGACACCCAGTGCCGGATCCAGGGCCAGACCACCAACCAGCGTCCGCGGCTGGGCCGGCTGCGGGCACGGATCAGCATCGATGCGCCGATCGTGGTGGACGAACGCATGGCGGACTATCGCCGCAGTCGGCGCCTGGCGGTGCAGGCGCTCACTGAAGAGCTGGCCCGCAGGCTGGAGCGGCTGATCGTGCCCTCGGCCCTGGGGTGAGGCCTCAGCCGGCGGCGAGGCGCGCCGCATAGGCGTCCAGCGAGCCGACGTTGATCCAGCCGGTGGCGATGGTCTTGGTGTGGCTGTGGCTGATGCGGCCGCGATGCAGGTGGGACAGGCCGGCGGGGAAGATCGCCAGCGTCCCCTTGACGGCCTCGACGTGGTGGTCCTGCCAGTGGAATTCAGTGCCGCCGTCGGGCACCGTGTTGAGGTAGAGAATCCAGGCCAGCACACGGCGGATGGGTTCGGTGGCCTCGTCGCTGGTGTTCCAGTCGCAGTGCCAGCTATGGAAACCCTCCCCTGGGGCGTAGCGCTGCAGGTTGAAGATCGGATTGACGAACAGGGAACGCTCCGGACAGCAGGAGAGGAACAGGGGGCGGTCGGCCAGGTAGCGCTTCAGGCCGGCGGACACACCGCGCATGATCACGTCCGCCAGGCCCTGGGCCTCCGGATCGGAGCGGTCGAGCCACACCAGGCTGATGTCGGTGGAGATTTTGCCGGGATCGCCTTCGGCACCGGCCCCTGTGCCGGGATCGCCATCGCTGCCGAAGGAGAAGGCGACACCACTGCGCTGCAGGTCGGTGCGACGGTCGAAGA
>JBBQIH010000189.1:0-5802 GCA_038324725.1 Cyanobacteriota bacterium
CCGTGCCGTTCGGGGCCCCTCCACGGTGGCGCCGATCCGTCCCAGAGCCGTGCTCTCATCACACCCTTCCGCCAGCAGGGTGCCGAAGCGGTAATTGCGACTCAGGTTGCTGTTGGCCGTGGCCAAGAGGTCCCCCAGGCCCGCCAGCCCGTAGAGGGTGGTGGGCTGGCCCCCGAGGGCCGTGAGAACCACCGCGATCTCCGACAGGCCCCGGCAGAGCAGGGAGGCCTTGGCATTGGCTCCCAGACCCAGCCCATCGCTGATGCCGGCCGCCAAGGCGATGACGTTCTTGAGCGCCCCGGCGGCCTCGGTGCCGATCGGATCGGCATTCGTGTAAAGGCGGAAATGGGGGGCCCGCAGCTGCTCCTGCAGGTGGCGGGCCAAGCCGTCATCCCGGCTGCTGAGAACGCTGGCCGCCGGCAACCCCCGCTCCAGTTCATCGGCCAGATTCGGGCCGCTCAACACCGCCAGCGGCACGTCGGGGAGATGGCGGCGCCACAGCTGACTGGCGGTGCAGAGGGTGTCCAGATCGATTCCCTTGCTGCAACTCAACAAGGGGAGGTCCGCCGGCCAGTGCCTTTGCAGCTGCGTGCCCAGGGGGGCCACCCCCACCATCGACACGGCCACCACCACGAGATCGCAGTCCTGAAGCCGTGTGGCCGGATCGCCCCCATCCCGCCGGGACCAGCTGCTGAGATGGTGGCCCTGACGCTCCCAGAGCCGCAGGAGCGTGGCGCCCCAGGCGCCCCGACCCAGCACCGTGATGCGCAAACTCATGGATCAACGCGGGGATCGCTTCCCCTGATCGCCTTGCCATCATGCGCCATCCCCGAGCTCACCATGGCGACCGCCCCCAACCCCTACTGGCAGGCCTGGGAGGGCCAGGCCCTCATCGTTGGGCCAGGGGGTCTGGGCCTGGCGTTGGCAGCAGAACTGGCTCGGCGGGCGCCATCGCTGCGGGTCCGCACCGCCGGTCGCCGCGCTGCGGACCTGTCGCTCGACCTGTGCGACGACGTCAGCCTGGAGCGGTTCTCGGCCATGGCCGCCCGGGACCTGACCCCGTTGCGGGTCGTGATCAACACGGCCGGGCTGCTGCACGATGGCGCGCTGCAGCCGGAGAAGCGCCTCAGCCAGGTGCGTCGCCAAGCCCTGGAGCGCAGCTTCGCCGTCAACGCCTATGGACCCCTGCTGCTGGCCCGGGCGATCGAGCCGGCCCTGGCAAGGGATGGTCCGGTGCACTTCGCCAGCCTCTCGGCCCGGGTGGGCAGCATCGGCGACAACCGGCTGGGGGGGTGGTACGCCTACCGGGCCGCCAAGGCGGCCCAGAACCAGCTGTTGAGAACCCTGGCGATCGAATGGCAACGCCGCCTGCCACAGGCCTGCGTGACCCTGCTCCACCCGGGCACCGCCGCCACCCCGCTCTCGGCCCCCTTCAGCGGCTCCCTGGCCGCCTCGGCCCTGTTCACGCCTGCCCGCTGCGCCTCCCACCTGCTGGATGTGCTGCAGGGTCAGACGGCCGCCAGCAGCGGCGCCTTCCTGGCCTGGGACGGTCAGCCGGTGCCTTGGTGAGGCTGCGGCCACCGGTGAGGCTTGGCTAGGCGGCGTGGCCGCGGAGCACCTCCAGCGGGATCACCTCCAGGGTGGCGATGGCGGAACTCTCCAGCCGCACCGGTGGGGCCATGCCGTCCTCGTAGGCCTCCAGCCAGCGGGCGGCACAGACGCACCAGTGATCACCGGCCTGAAGGCCGGGGAAGGAGTGGGCCGGCACCGGCGTGGAGAGGTCGTTGCCCTGGGCGCGGCTGTAGTTCAGAAACGACTCGTTCACAACGCAGCAAACCGTGTGGCGGCCAAAATCGGCTGGATCGCCCTGGCAGTAGCCATCCCGGAACCAACCGGTGAGGGGGGCACATCCACACTCCTGCAAGGGTTCACCCAGCACATTGCGCTGGTCGGCTGGGGGCTGCAGAGAGGAAGCGGCCAAGGCCCGGGAGCAGGTGGAACGGGCTGAGTCTGCCGGAGGACTGGCACAAAAAGCGGCCAGGAGGTTGACGAATTCCGGGGGGGAGGCGTTAAAGGTCATTCAGCACGACCCCCTTCATGAGCTGGGATTTCACCGAGGACGCGGCCTTTCTGGCCCTCTGCGACGCTTACAAGGAAAGCGGTGAGCCCTCCGCCATGGAGTTTCTGGCCCATGGCGAAGGTGCCTTCCACTTCCAGGAACTCACCCAGAACGCGGCTGGGGAGGGCATCGATCTGAGCGATTCCGATGCCCTTGATGCCTTCCAGCAGGAGGTGATCGACAGTCTTGAAGAGCTGTGCAGCTGATGGCGCCCCAAGGCCTCAGCCGTAAAAGAAGGCGATTTCCTTGTCCTTGAGCCCCTCCCAACCGGCCTCCCGCAGACGTTGGTCGAGGCTGAGGCGATCGAGGTGCTTGGCGCCGGTGCGCACGATGCGGTTACGCATCGACTTTTTGACTCCGCTTCGGGCCCGGCGAGCCTCCAGCTCCATCACTTCGCCGTAGAGGGCGAGCATGGCGGCCGGAATCGGCGTGCCGTCGAGGTCCACTCCGGCCGCAATGGCGTCATCGACGCCGCCGGGTCCTGCGATGGCCATGGCAAGAGAGGCAAAGGGTGCCCAAGCCTGCCACGTCCAGGACCCCGGCCGGGGCTATCTCAGGCGCTGAAATAGCGGGCCTGGCTGTGCAGGGCCACCAGGGCCGTGGTGCTCTGCTCGGGCTCCAGCTGGTCGCTGTCGTCCATGGTGAGGCCGATGCGGTCCGTGCCCAGCCAGGCGAGCTGCTGGCGGGAGTCGGCCACGTTCGGACAGGCGGGGTAACCGAAGGAATAGCGGCTGCCCCGGTAGCGCTGGGCCAGCACGTCCCGCAGGGCCGTAGGTTCCTCTGCCGCAAATCCCATTTCCCGCCGGACGCGGGCGTGGGTCCACTCCGCGAGCGCTTCGGCCATCTGAACCGCCAGCCCATGGAAGTAGAGGTAGTCGGTGTAGCGGTCGGCGCGGAACAGCTGCTGGGCAAAGCTGGTGGCGCCTTCGCCCATGGTGACGGCCTGCATCGGCAGCACATCCGAGGGCCCCAAGGTGCCATCAGCGCCGGTGGCGCCATCGCGGTAGAAATCGGCGATGCAGTAGCGGTTGCCGCTTCGCTGGCGCGGCAGGACAAAGCGCCCCAGTTCCCTCCCGCCGGCCGCCGGTGGTGCCCCGGCCGCCATCCCCTCAGGGTCGAACACCACCAGCCCATTACCGTCGCGGCCACAGGGGAAGTAGCCATAGGCCACCCGCGGGGTCAGCAGGCCTTCGCTGCGGCAACGTCCAAGCCATTCCTGCAACACCGGCTCCGCCTTCTCGGCCAGCATCGCTTCATAGTCCTGCCGGCTCTGCTGCTGGGTCTTGCGCAGCTGCCACTGGCCGGCGAACAGGGCGTTGCGATCGAGGTAGGCGAAGACCTCGTCGGGGTCGATGGCCGCCTCGGTGAGCAGCCTCGATCCCCAGAAGGGGGGGATGATCGCCGCTTCGGCCGGCACGGCCGCGGAACGCTCCTCGCTGCCGGCGGCTGGAACGTCGGCTGGGGGCGCCACCGCCAGCTCCACCGCAGCCGCCACGGCGGCCGGCGGCGGGGCCTCCACGGCAGCCCCTGGAGGGGCGGCGGCCTCGTTGAGGCCCAAGCCCAAGCCCTCGGGGGCACCGTCGAGGAAACCCTCGTGGTCGTCCCAGCGGCCACCCGTTTTGGCCTCCATCAGGGCGTCCATGAAGCGCAGGTCGGCGAAGGCGTCACGGCCGTAGATCACCTGGCCGCGGTAGGCATGGCGACAGTCACCGTGGACGAACCGGGGGGTCAGGGCCGCACCGCCAAGGATCACGGGCACGGAGATTCCGACCGCATTGAAGGATTCCAGGTTGTCCTTCATGAAGGCGGTGGATTTCACCAGCAGGCCGCTCATGGCGATGCAGTCGGCCCCATGCAGCCGCTGCGCTTCGACAATCGCATCAACGCTTTGCTTGATGCCCAGGTTGATCACCTCATAGCCATTGTTGGTAAGGATGATGTCCACCAAGTTCTTGCCGATGTCGTGCACGTCGCCCTTGACGGTGGCGATCAGGAACTTGCCCTTGCTGCTTGATTCGCCCTCCTTACGCTCCATGTGCGGCTCGAGAAAGGCCACGGCGGCTTTCATCGTTTCGGCGCTCTGGAGCCGCACATGGAGCGTAAGGAGGGCAACTGCATCTGGCCAGAGCCGAACAGTTCACCCACCACCTTCATGCCATCCAACAGGTAAGTGTTGATGATCTTCAGGGGTGGATGCACCTCCAGGGCCGCCCGGAGGGCGGTATCAAGGCCAATGCGTTCACCGTCGATGATGTGCTGCTTGAGACGCTCCTCAAGCGGCAGATCGGCCAGCGAAGGGCCCGAAGCCCGGGCCTCCTTGGCGCTCACCCCTTCGAACTCGGTGGTGAGCAGGGTCAGGGGATCATGGACGCAGATCCCGTCCTCGAAACGGCGCCGGTCGTGGATCAGATCGCGGCAGATCTGCTGGTGTTCCTCGCTGATCTTCGCCAGCGGCAGGATCTTCGCCGGACTGACGATGGCGGCGTCCATGCCGGCCTGGCAGCAGTCGTGCAGGAAGACAGAATTGAGCACGATGCGGGCAGCCGGAGACAGCCCGAAGCTGACGTTGCTGACCCCCAGCACGACGTGCACCCCGGGAAGTTTGCTGCGGATGCGGCGGATCGCTTCGATCGTGGCCGCCGCGTTGGCACGGTCCTCCTCGATGCCCGTGGAGATCGGCAGGGCAAGGGGGTCGTAGAAGATTTCGTGGGCTGGCAGACCAAACTCAAGCGCATCCCGGTAGGCCCGCTGGGCGATGGCGAATTTGCGCTCGGCGCTGCGGGCCATGCCCTCCTCGTCGATCGTGCCCACCACCACCCCGGCGCCGTAGTCACGGGCCAGTTCGAGCACCTTGAAGAAGCGCTCATCGCCGTCTTCGTAATTTGTGGAGTTGAGGATGCACTTGCCACCGGCCACCTTCAGGCCGGCCTCCATCTTCTGCCACTCGGTGGAATCGAGCATCAACGGCAGATTGACGTTGGTGACCAGTCGGCTCACCAGATCGTGCATGTCCTTGACCCCATCCCGCCCTACGTAGTCGACGTTCACATCGAGCACATGGGCGTTCTCCTTCACCTGGCCCCGGGCCACGGCCACCAGGCCATCCCAGTCCTCGGCATTGAGCAGTTCGCGCACCTTCTTTGAGCCGCTGGCATTGAGCCGCTCACCGATGATCAGGAAGGAGTTGTCCTGGAAGTAGGGGGTGACGCCATAGATCGAGGCCACCGCCGGCTCGTAGTGGAGCGGCGGCCTCTCCAGACGTTGCTGGGGCCGACGCACCTGCCGCTGGGCCGGTTGCAGACCGGCGGCAAGCTCTGCCAGCGCACCGATGTGGGCCGGGGTGGTGCCGCAGCAGCCACCGATCACCTGCACGCCGAGATCCTCGACGAAATGCATCATCTGCATCCGCATCTCGGTGGGGGTGAGCCGGTAGTGGGCCACCCCGCCGATGTTCTCCGGCAGTCCCGCGTTGGGAATGCAGCTCACCACAAACGGACTGTGCTGGCTCAGGTAGCGGATGTGCTCCTTCATCTGCTCCTGCCCCGTGGCGCAGTTGAGGCCGAGCACGTCAATCGGGAACGGCTCCAGGATCGCCACCACCGCGGCGATGTCGGAACCCACAAGCATGGTGCCGGTGGTCTCCATCGTCACCGAAACCATCAGCGGCCGGCGCACACCGGTGG
>JBBQIH010000190.1:0-5790 GCA_038324725.1 Cyanobacteriota bacterium
GGCGCAGCGCGTCCCCATCTGGCCGGAAGCGCGTCAGACCCACCGGCACCACCGCGGTGGACAGCACCGCCGGCCAGGGCCCGGTGGCGAAGCGCGCCAGGTCGGTGAGGGTGCGCTCCAGGGCCTCCCCGTCGTTCAGCCCCGGACAGACCACCACCTGGGCGTGGATCTGCAGACGCCGCTCGGCGAACCAGGCCAGCTGCTCCAGCAACAGGCCGGCCCGCGGGTTGACCAGCAGGCGGCTGCGCAGCTCCGGGTCGGTGGCATGGACCGAGACGTACAGCGGGGAGAGACGCTGCTCCTCAATCCGGCTCCAATCGGCCGGCGTCAGGTTGGTGAGGGTGAGGTAGGAGCCGTAGAGAAAGCTGAGCCGGTAGTCATCGTCCTTGAGGTAGAGACTGCCCCGGCGCCCTGGCGGTTGCTGATCGATGAAGCAGAAAGGACAGTGGTTGTTGCACTGACGCAGCCCATCGAACAGGGCTTCGCTGAAGCCCAGCCCCAGCCCTTCGTCCAGGTCCTTCTCCAGCTCCACCACATGCAGGCTGCCATCGGGGTCTTCCACCTCCAGCACCAACTCCTCCTCCCCCTGGAGCACCTGAACGTCGATCAGATCCCTCGGCCGAATCCCGTTGATGCTGCGCAGGCGATCACCCGGCTGGAAGCCGAGCTCCTCGGCGATCGACCCCGGCTCCACCGTGGCCACCAGAGCCGGGCGGGGTTGGGTGACGGGCCCGGCAAGGGCAGAGGGCCCGGCAAGGGCAGAGGACGGCTCCTTCCACACGGGCGGTTACGGCGAGGGCGACAGAACTGTGGCTCCAGTGTGGCGGCCGGGCCCACTCAGGGGGTGACCCCCTCCAGCCCCCGGAACCCCAGCAGGATGACCAGACCGAACAGCAGCCGGTAAATCACGAAGATCCAGGTGCTGTTCTGCTGCAGGAAGCGAAGCAACCAGGCGATCGCCAGCCAGGAGACCACCGCCGCCGCGGCGATGCCCACCAGCATCGGAATCACCCCGCCGGTCGCCACCGAGCCGAAGGCTGACTTGAGTTCCACCAGCCCGGCCAGGGTGATGGCGGGTATGCCGAGCAGAAACGAAAAGCGCGCGGCGTCGGCCCGCTGCCAGCCATCGAACAGGGAGGCCGTCAGGGTGCTGCCCGAGCGCGACACACCGGGGATCAGAGCCAGGGCCTGGGCCAGGCCCACCAGCAGGCCGTCGCGGGGGGTGACGGCCGCGAGCAGGCGACGGCGACGGCCCACCAGTTCGGCCACCGCCAGCAGCAGCGCCATCACGATCGAGACGATGGCGATCGACGTCAGGCTGCGCAGGGGGGAGGTCTCGTAGCCGGGCAGCAGCACCTTGATGGCCAAACCCGCCAGCAGGATCGGCATCGTCCCGATGGCGATGGCGACACCCAGCCGCGCCGGCGGATCGTTCCACTGGCCATGGCGGAAGGCGCGCGCCACACCGGCGCCCACCTCAGCGAGGTCCTTGCGGAAATAGCCGAGCACGGCGGCAATGCTGCCCAGCTGGATCACGGCCGTAAACGCCACGCCGGGATCTCCCCAGCCCAGGAGCACCGGGACCACCTTGAGGTGGGCCGTGCTGCTGATCGGCAGGAACTCCGTCAACCCCTGAACGATCCCCAGAACGAGGGCGTGCCAGCAGGCCTCGGCCAGGGGCAAGGAGGCGGCCGTCGCGACCTGCGGCATGGGGAGAGCCGATACTGCGGCTGACCCTATGGCCGGACGGGTCACGGAAGCACCCACCCCGCCCTTTAAGGTTGGTCAACTTTCTTCACATCCAGGTGCTTGGGGTCCCACCCACCCTTGCGACGCGACCCACGGCCCTGCCGGGTCTTCCGATCGCTCCTGCCGGGGCTGCCATTCCGGCCGCAGCCGTGCTGCCCCTGACGGCTGCCCTGCTGGTCACCGTGCCGGTGTTCCTGCAGGCCCCCTGGGTGCGCTCCGCGCCGATGGCGGCGGCCCTGTTCACCCTCCCCCTGATGGCCCTGGCCCTATGGCTGGAGCGTCGGGGCCAGGGGCAGTGGCAGCAACTTGGCGTGCTCCTGGTGGGCTTCTGCGGCAGCTGGCTGGGCGGCTGCCTGTTCTGGGGCTGGTTCCGGCTCCACCCCGTGATGCATCTGCCGATCGAAGCCTTCGCCCTGCCCCTGGCGTTGGCCGGCCTCGGAGGCCGCTGGCGGCTGGCGGGCGCCTTCTACCTGAGCTCCCTGCTCGGCACCGCCAGCACCGACGGGGTGATCGCGGCTGCCGGGATCATGGACCTCTGGCCCCAGGTTCTCAACGCTCCCCTGCCCGAGGCGCCGCTGCTGCTGCAGGCGGCCGCCATCCAGGTGCTGCAGCCCGGGCCTTTGGCCTTGATCGGCCTCACGGCGAGCCTGCTGGTGCTGATCTGCCGGCGCTTCTGGATCCTGGGCGGGCCCTGGCAGGTCGCCGCCGCGGCCCTGGGCACCACCCTGGCCGTCGATGCCCTGTTTCTGGGCGCGGCCCTGGTGGCCCCCCACCTGAGCGGCCTGATCTGAAGATCTGCAAAAGCAAGGCCGCCTGCCGAGAGAGACCACGGGGCTTTCTGTAACGTTGCACGGGTGGTCTGCGGATCACCGCCCTGTCCCTGCCAGGGTCCCCTGGTTCTATCCCTAAAAGGAGTGTCGTGATGAAGCGGCTGCTTGCCTGGTTGATGAGTGGTGTGGTCCTGGCTGGTCTGCTCGTTACCCTGCTTCTGCCCGGTGCCGCCCTCGCTGCGGAGCGCCGCAACGAGATCGACGACAAGATTGCCGAGAGCGGCGGCAAGGTTGACCTCAACAACGCCTCGGTCCGCCGTTTCCAGCAATACCCCGGCATGTACCCGACCCTGGCCGGCAAGATCGTCCTCGGTGGTCCCTACGACAGCGTCGACGACGTGCTGGAGCTTGAGCTGACTGACCGCCAGCGGGAGCTGTTTAACAAGTACAAGGACAACTTCACCGTGACCCCGCCCGCGATTGCCCTCAACGAAGGCTTCGATCGCATCAACGATGGCGTTTACCGCTGAGCCCAACGACCGATCAGCCGGGCCATCCTTGACCCAGTCAAAGCCGCCGTCACCACGGCGGTTTTTTTGTGGGCGGCAGGCCTGTCGCCGCCCGTCCCATAGGCTCTCCACCACAAGGCACGGTGCAACGGGGTGAAGCAGCCGCTTGGATGAGCCGGATCCGCGCATGGCCTCCCACTGGGACGTGGTGGTGGTGGGCAGTGGTGCCGCAGGACTGATGACCTGCCTGGAGTTGCCTGCCCAGCTGCGGGTGCTGCTGTTGAGCAAATCCAGCAGCCCACCATCGGCCAGCCGCTGGGCCCAGGGCGGCATCGCCGCCGTCACCGGAGCGGAGGACAGCTTCGCCAGCCATGCCGCCGACACCCTCAAGGCCGGTGCCGGCCTGTGCGATCCGGAGGCGGTGGAGGTGCTGGTGCGGGAAGCGCCGGCCTGTGTCGAACGGCTCGTGCAACTGGGCATGGCCTTCGACCGCACCCCCCAGGGTCTGAGCACCACGCTCGAAGCCGCCCACAGCCACCGCCGGGTGCTGCACGCCCAGGACCGCACGGGCGGCGCCCTGGTGGATGCCCTGGAGCGGGAGGTGCGGCGCCGGCCGGGGCTGGAGCAACGCAAGGGCATCCCCGCCCTGCAACTGTGGGTGGAGGACGGCCGCTGCGTCGGGCTGCAGGTGCTCGAGGGGAATTGCCTGCGCTGGCTGCGGGCCGGTGCGGTGGTGCTGGCCAGTGGTGGCGGCGGCCATCTGTTTGCCCACACCACCAACCCGACCCAGGCCAGCGGCGATGGGGTGGCCATGGCCTGGAGCGCCGGCGCCAGGGTGCAGGACCTGGAGTTCGTGCAGTTCCACCCCACGGCGCTGATGCTGCCGGACGCGCCCCATTTCCTGATCAGCGAAGCCGTGCGCGGCGAAGGGGCGCGACTCTTCGACGACGGCGGCCATTCTCCGGTGGCGCAGCTGGAGGGGGGCGATCTGGCCCCCCGTGACCAGGTGAGCCGCGCCCTGGCTCGCTGCATGGCGGAGCAGGGGGTGACCCATCTCTGGCTCGACTTGCGGCCGGTGGGCCGCGAACGTCTGGAACGCCAGTTCCCGACCATCCTGCGCCGCTGCCGTGAGCTGGGGCTTTCGCCCTGCGACGCCCCGATTCCCGTCGCCCCGGCCGCCCACTACTGGATGGGGGGCGTCGGCACCGACTTGGAGGCCGCCACCAGTCTGAGCGGCCTCTACGCGGTGGGGGAGGTGGCCAGCACCGGGGTGCACGGGGCCAACCGCCTGGCCAGCAACTCGCTGATGGAATGCCTGGTCTTCGCCCGCCGGCTGCGCCATCTGCGACCCCAGCCCCTGCCGCCTGCGCCGCGGGGCACGCCCATCGCGGCCCCGCAGCTGAGCCGGGCTGAGGTTCTGGCGAGCCCCGATGAGGCCAGCCTGATCGGGGCGATCGGCGACCTGCGCCGGCTGTGCTGGCAGGTGGCCGGAGTGGAGCGGCGCGGGGTGGATCTCATCGGTGCCCTGGGCCGGGTCCGCAGCCAACGCTCCGGCCACGAACGGTCTCCCCTGCTGCGCCGGGCCCATGACCTGCCGCCCGATCAGGAACTGCAACTGACGCCAGACGAGAGCCACCGCCTGCTGCTGCTCCAGGATCTGCGCCAGCGGCTGGTGCTGGCGGAACTGCTGATGGAAGCCGCCGCCTTCCGGGTGGAGAGCCGGGGCGGCCATTACCGCACCGATGCCCCGGCCTCCCAGCTGTTCTGGCAGCGTCACACGATGCAGCGACGGGGCCGATCCCCCTTCACAGGTCCGGTGGGCCAGAACTGAGGGGAGCGCGTCTCAATTGGCGGGGGCTGCGGGGTCCTTGTAGCCGCTCAAGGCGGCGAGCTGGGCGAGGGTCTTCTGGCCGGAATCCAGCTGGCCCTTGATTTCCCAGGTGGGGAAGCCCTGGATGTTCTTGCTGGCGCAGAGCGCCGCCTGGTTGTCGCGGCCATCGGGCGCGCACTCGATGATCTTGAGCTTGGTCGTGGCCTCCTTGCCGAAGAGCTCCTTCTGGTCGTGGCAATGGGGGCACCAGTACGCCGAGTACATCACTGCACCGGTGCTGGTGAGGTGCTCGGCGAGGGACAGGCTGGCCGGGGTGCTGGCGGCCACCACCGGCCGGGCCATGCCGGGGCCCGTGGTGGCCTCGGGGCGATTGAGGGAGGTGGCCCAGCCAAGGCCGATCAGGCCGACGGCCAGGACGGTGAGGACTCCGCGGAAGAGCAAGGCGCCAGTGTCCTCCCATTCCCCGCCGATCAGGCTCAACACGAACAACGACACACTGATGAGTGCCGACATCAGACAGAACGTGCAGAAGGCCTTGATCTGAAAGGCCATCACCCCCACCAGCACCAGACTGAAGATCGCCATGCCGGCGCTGAGCAGGAACAGGCCCCACCAGCTGAGCCCGTTGATGCTGGTGCGAGCCTCCCCCTTCAGCACCAGCGGCAGCAACGCCATCACCAGGACCGCCCCGTAGGCCAGGAAGCCGAACAGGGACAGGGGCTGGCCGAAGACACTCCCCCAGGGGCTGTTGAGCACCTTGTCGCAACCCTCGGCGCCGCCTGGGCAACTGAGGTTGCCGATCACGCCCCAGCGGTTCAGGGTGATGGAAGCGGTGTCGATCACACCGATCGTGGCCAGCACGGCCATCACCACCCGTACCCAGCGGCGACCCGGCTCGGGTCGGCGGCGAGTGTTGAGACGGCTGGCGAGG
>JBBQIH010000191.1:0-5753 GCA_038324725.1 Cyanobacteriota bacterium
GGTGCAGCAGCAGGGCCAGGGCCAGCCCCCCCACCAGTTCCAAGGCCACCGAGCAGAGGGCGAACCGAAGGGTCTGGCCCGCATCCGTCCAGAAACGGGCGTCATCCAGCAGCCGCCCCCAGTTGGCGCCTCCATTCGGGACGGGCACCAGCCCGGTGAGCACCGAGCTGGCATGGAGGCTCAGCCAGCCATAGCGCAGCAGGGGGTAGAGAAACACCGCCGCCAGCAGGAGCAGGGCCGGCAGCATCAACAACGTGGACCCGCGTTTGTTCATCAGCCTGGTGCTGCAGGAGGCGGGCTTCCCGCCACCGAGCGCAGCACCTGCAGGCTCTGGCGCTGGGCGGTGGCCATGGTCTGGTCGGGCCCCGCCTGGCCGGTGAGCATGCCGTTCACCTGGCGGGCCAGCAGATCACTGAGCTGGGCATAGGCGGGCGTGAGTGGCCGTAACTGGGGGTGCTGCAGGGCCTGCCGCTGCACCGCCAGCAGCGGGGCGCGGCGTTGCAGGTCTGGGTCGTCATAGAGCTGGCTCCAGGTGGGGGCGTAGCCCTGTTCGATCGCGAGCTGGCGCTGCACGACGGGGCCGGTGAGCCAGCGGATCACTGCCACCGCCTCCTCGGGATGGGGGCTGCCCTTGATCAGGGACAACCCCCAGGTGCCCAGGGTGCCGCCTCCCTGTTGCCCCGGGGCCCCCACCATGGGCGTCACGCCCACCTTGCCCGTCACCGGCCCCCCGCCCTTCTCGATCTCCCGCCAGGCATAGGGCCAGTTGCGCAGGAAGGCGGCCTCACCGGCGGCAAAGGACTGCAGGGCATCGTTCTCGGCGTAGTTGGCCACCGCCTTGGGGCTGACCCCGTCGCGCAGCAGGGTGTTGAGCCAGGAGGCTGCCGCGACCGCACCGGGGCTGTCGAGGACGGTGCTGCCTGTGGAGGCCTCCCACCAGCGGGCACCGAAGGCCTGCAGCATCTCCACCATCACGCAGCTCAGCCCCTCGTACTGGCGTCCCTGCCAGAGGTAGCCCCAGCGCACCCTGCCGCGGCGCTGCAGATCGCGGGAGATGGCCACCAGCTCCTCGGTGTCCCGGGGGGGGCGCGGCATCAGATCGGTGCGCCAGTAGAGCAGCCCCGTGTCGCCGGTGAGGGGCATTCGCCAGAGGTGCTCGCCCAGGCCATTGCCGAGGCGGGCGCCGGGTTCCATGGCCGCCAGCACCTCCGGGCCGAACCAGCGCTCCAACGGCACAAACCAGCCGGCGGCCACGTACTTGGCCAGCCAGCTGACGTCCACCAGCAGCAGATCGAAGGGGGCCTCCCCCAGCAACAGGCTGCTGATCGCCAGATCGGAGATGGTCTCGGTGTCCAGGGGGCCGCGGATGACCTCCACCGACACCCCGGAACCACTGGCGTTGAAACGAGCCACCGGGCCCGCCACCGCGTCGGCGAGGGGGGCGGGCATCAGCACTCGGATCGGCACCGGCTCCGCCGCGACCGCCTGTACCGTCCTCAGGCCGGTGCCGGTGAGCAGCACCAGCAGCAGAACCGCGATCAGCCCCAGGACAGCGGGCTGCCGCCGCAGGCTGGAAACAAAGGGGCGAACCGCCATGGGCCAACGTTACGTGGCCCGTTAAGGACGAGCTGAGGGCGTCCCCGGCGTCGCGGGCCTCAGAGACCCCGCTGCATCAGCTGGCCCATCAGATCAGAGCTGCGTTGCTGGAAGCCGGCCAGTTGGTTGGGCTCCAGCCCCCCCACAGCCAGGCGGGCCACCTCATAGATGTGGCGGCTGAGATCCTCCGCCAGCTGACGGCTGGGGGAGCTGGTGTCGGCCCCGGTGATGACGGCACCGGAGGAGAGTTTGAGCAGACCCTCCACAAGGGGATGGCGGCGGTTGACCAGCAGCACGTGGTGGTCGGGAAGGCCAGGCAGCCGTTGCTCCATCAGGGCTCCCATGTCGTTGAGCCGGCGCATCTGCTCCGGCAGCAGGATCAGGGCGGCGGGTGAGCCTTCCCCCTTCAGCGACTGCACCTGGATGGTGACCTTGTTGTCAGCGAGGGCGGCCTTGAACAGGTCGCGGAGCTTCTCACCACTGTCCTTGCCCTCGGCATCGGCCAGCTCGCTCTCGGGTTCATGCAGGCTGGCATCGAGCTCGGCGTCGACCCGCTGGAAGCGCAGGTCGCCATGGCGGGCTTCGAGCCAGGGGATGAACTGGGAATCGATCAAGGTATCGGCCAGCAACACCTCCGCCCCCTGCCCCTTCCACAGGGCCAGGGCTCCGGCCTGCCCGGCCTCATCGGTGCAGTAGAGGATCCGATCGGCGTTGTCGCCAGCCAGGCGGCCCCGGTAGCCGGCCAGGGTGGTGTATGTGCGGCCATCGGTGGCGACCGGATCAAGATCAGCGGCCTCCTCGCCGTCCTCGGCAGGCTGGGCGGCCGCCGCAGTGGTGCCGTACAGGATCAGATCCGCCACCTGCTCGGCGAACTTCTCGTCCTCCATGGCGCCGATCTTGATGAAGGGGGCCAGAGAATCCCAGATCTCGGCGTAACGGGCCGGTTCCTCGCGATGCAGCGCCTTGAGCCGGTCGCCCACCTTCTTGGCCACGAAGCCGCCGATCGAGCGCACCCGGCGGTCGGTCTGCAGGGCACTGCGGCTGACGTTCAGGGGGATGTCGGGCGAATCGATCACCCCCCGCAGGGGCAGCAGGTAGCGGGGCACGACCTCTTTGATCGAATCGCTGACAAACACCTGGTTGCAGTACAGGCGGATCTCTCCTTTCTCCCAGTCGGCGCGGCCGGTGATCCTCGGGAAATAGAGAATCCCCTGCAGGTTGTAGGGGTAGTCGGTGTTGAGGTGCACCCAGAGCAGGGGATCGCCCTGGAACGGGTAGAGATAGCGGTAAAGGGCGATGTAATCCTCGTCGCTCAGATCACGGGGGCTTTGGCGCCAGGGCGCCTCCCGCTTGTTGACCGTTTCGCCATCCAGCTGCACCGCCACCGGAAGGAAGTCGCAGTAGGTGGTGATCAGGGTGCGGATTCTGGAGGGTTCGATGTATTCCAGCTCCTCCTCCATCAGGTGCAGGATCACGTCCGTGCCGGGCTCGGAGCGCTCGGCTCCCTCAAGGCTGAAGTTGGGGGACCCATCACAGCTCCAGCGCACCGCCTCGGCGCCGGGCGTGGCACTCAGGCTGACCAGCTCCACCCGGGAGGCCACCATGAAACTGGAGTAGAAGCCCAGGCCGAAGTGGCCGATGATGGCGTCACTCTCGCTCTTGTACTTCTCAAGGAAGTCCTCGGCGCTGGAGAAGGCCACCTGGTTGATGTAGCGCTTCACCTAATCGGCGGTCATGCCGATGCCGTTGTCACTGATGGTGAGGGTTTTCGCCTCCCGGTCGATGCGGATGGAGAGGATCCCTTCGGTGCCCTCGCTGCAGTCGCCGGCCATGGCGGCCATGCGGCGCTTGCTGATCGCATCCACCCCGTTGCTCACCAGTTCCCGCAGGAACACTTCATGGCCGGAATAGACGGCCTTCTTGATGATCGGGAAGATGTTCTCGGTGTGGATCTGAATCTGGCCCTGTTCCAGCACCGTCATGGCGAATGAGAAGAATTGCCCTGAACCTAGGTGGGGCCGCCACCGGCCTCAAGGCCAGCGAGGGTGGGGTCCCCGAACCAGTGGGCCTCAGACGCCGGGCTTCTGCAGGTCGGGCCGCTCCTCCGGCAGGATCGCTCCCTCCACCGGACACACCTGCAGGCAGATGCCGCAGTCGATGCAGGTGTCGAAATCGATCCAGAAGAACGTCGTGCCCTTGCTGTTGGCGCCTTGGCCGGGGTGGATGCAGGCCACCGGACAGGCGTCGACACAGTCGGCCACGCCCTCGCAGACGTTGGTGACGATCGAGTGGGCCATCGATGGGGAGAAGCAGCGGGCGGATCCTAGGCAGCCAGCCAGACCGCTCCACGACAGCCCCGCTCCGCCGCCAGCCGCTGCGCTTCCAGGCTGTCGGCGCAGGGCCGGGTGCAGAGCTCGGCGGCGTCCCCCGCTCGATGCAGCTCAGCCATGCGGCTGAGGGCTTGCCCGAGGCCGGCGGCGGTGGCGCTGGCCACCAGCCAGGGACCCGGGGTCTGCGCCTCGCCCGCCGCCAGGGAAACGTCCGCTTCGAGCAGGTCGCGGATGGCCTCCACCTCGAAGCCGAAGCCGGTGCCGGCTGCCTGGTGGCTCCCGGCACAGAAGCGACCCACCAGGGCGTCGTAGCGGCCGCCGCTGGCGATGGCCACAGGAGCATCGGCTCCCTGGCAGACGAGCTTGAAGACCAGGCCGTCGTAAAGGTCGAAATGGGGTTGGAAGGTGGGATCCAGCTGCACCCGCACGCCCAGGCCTGTGGCCGGCTCCATCACGCTGGCCAGGGTGGCGGCGAGGGACTCCAGCAGCGGCACCGGTCCGAGCCATTGCTCCAGCTGGTAGAGCACCCGCACTGGCTCGCCCCGCAGCCCGATCAGGGCCATCAGCCGCTGCCGTTGGCTGTCGGGCAGGGAGAGGGCCGCAAGGGCCAGGGGATCGAAGTCTGTGAGGGCATGGCGCGCCAGGGAGCGCTGCTGCTCCGGCACCTGGCTCAGCAGGGCGCTGAGCAGGGCGTGGTGTCCCACCAGCAGGGTGGGCTGGTGCTGGGACGGCAGACCCAGGCTGGCCACGGCCGCCAGCAGCAGGTGCAGCAGCTCGGTGTCCGCGGCAGGGGAGGGCTCCCCCAGCAGTTCCACGCCGCTCTGCAGCTGTTCGCTGATGCGCTGACTGCCCCCATCGCCGGTGAAGCTGCGGAAGGTGGTGCCACTGGCCCAGAGCCGCAGGGGCCGGGGACGGCCCAGCATTCGGGTGCTGGCGGCCCGGGCGATCGGAGCCGTGAGTTCCGGCCGCAGGCCCAGGGGCTCATCCGCCACCAGCCGCACCAACTCCCGTGTGGCGATGGCGCCGCCGGCCTCCAGGGTGTCGAGCCGCTCGATGGTGGGCGGCGCCACCTCCTGGTAGCCCCAGAGGCGGTACACGTTGGCCAGCAGGTCGCACAGGCGCCGGTTGCTGTCCACCTGACCGGGGTTCAGGTCCCGCGCACCGGCGGCAGGTTGGAGGGCCATGAAGAAGCTGGGGGCAGGCGGGGGTGGGGGACGGATCCTATGGAGCGGTGGCGTCCAGTTCGGGGGCCCCGAAGCTGGCACCGCTGAGCGGACGGCAGAGCGCCAGCCCTTCGATCAGGGGTTGGCGCAGGGCGGGGGTGCAGGCGATCACCCGGCCGTCGGCGAGGTCGAGGCGGCCGCCGTCATAGGCACAGACCTGCCCGCCGGCCTCCTCCACCAGCACCACGCCGGCCACCAGGTCCCAGGGGGACAACCCCCGTTCCCAGTAGCCGTCGACCCTGCCGGCGGCGACAAAGGCCAGATCCACGGCGGCGGCTCCCGCCCGGCGCACCCCGTGGCTGCGGTGGGTGAACCAGGCGAACTCGGCGTAGTTGTTGTCGAGGCGGTGCACCCGGTCGTAGGAGAAACCCGTGACGAGCAAGGAATCCGCCAGGGCACCGCAGTCGCTCACCTGCAGCCGGCGCCCGTTGCACCAGGCGCCGTGGCCCGGGGCGGCCCAGTAATGCTCCTCGAGGGCCGGCACCTCCAGGGCACCGAGCAGGGGCAGGCCTTGCCAGCTCAGCCCCACGGAGGTGCCGAAGAACGGATAGCCATGCGCGTAGTTGGTGGTGCCATCGAGGGGGTCGACGCACCAGAGCAGGTC
>JBBQIH010000192.1:0-5748 GCA_038324725.1 Cyanobacteriota bacterium
CGTGGTGCCGGAACCAGTGGCAGGTGAGGCAGACGCGCCAGCTGCGGCTGGGCAGCAGCTGCTCCGGCCCCAGATACGGCCAGGTGGCGAGGGCTGGGGTGCATGGCGGGAGAGCGGACATGGCCGGACGGCAAGTACGTCCGTACTGGCGTCTTCTGGCTCGGATCGCCAGGGTGCCGTTTCCGGTCCCGCTGACATCCCTCCAGTCCCACCACGAATCCCCTGTCGGGGGGCCACAATCGACCATCGGGGTAGCGCGCCGTTTCTCTTGCCTTCTCCATGCTGATCCGGCTCGGTTGCGAACTAACACTTTCCTGCTGGGCCCCGACACCGGTGTTGGCCCTGGTCCATCCCCACAGCAGCCGCCTGGAGGATCGGCGCGGGCCGGAGCGGTTGTGGTTGAGCCCGGATCGCATCGCCGAGGTGCTCACCGACGCCGACGGCAACCGTGCCTGCCGCTTCATGGCCTCCGCCGGCTCCACCACCCTGGGGTTTGAAGTGGTGGTAGCCGATGACGGCCATCCCGATCCGGTGGCAGCGGATGTGGGCGAGTGCCCGGTGGGGGCGCTGCCGATCGTCACCTATCCCTATCTGAACCCCAGCCGCTACTGCGACACCGATCGCCTGGCCCAGGTCGCCTGGGGGCGCTTCGGTGGGGTCCGGCCCGGCTGGGCGCGGGTGCAGGCCATCTGTGACTGGGTGCATGAACAGCTTCGCTTCGACTACGGCGCCGCCAGCAGCGACAAGACCGCCCACGACGCTCTGCGGGAGGGGTGCGGTGTCTGCAGGGATTTCGCTCACCTGGCCATCAGCCTCTGCCGTTGCCTCAACATTCCGGCGCGTTATTGCACCGGCTACCTGGGTTACTCGGGCGTTGAGGCCCTGCCGGATCCGATCGACTACTCGGCCTGGTTCGAGGCTTTCCTCGAGGATCGCTGGCATGTCTTCGATGCCCGCCACAACACCCCACGCATCGGCCGGGTGCTGATCGCTCGGGGTCGGGACGCGGCGGATGTGCCCTTCCTGCGCTCTTTTGGCGATCACCAGCTCACAGGATTCCACGTCATCACCGAGGAGATGGAGCCCCCCGAGAGCTTCCACCACTGAGGTCTTGATGGATCCCGTACCCCTCGGCGTTGGGCGGCGGCTGCGCTGAAGTGTGGAGAAATCCTGCGCTGCGGCGGCCCACCCCGCTCAGGGGGCAGAATCCTCTGAGCGCTGGAACGGTCGAACGCGTCGATCGGTTCTTGATGACAGTCGACTGAGGCACCGGTCGACTGAGGCACCGTCAGGCCCTACGGAGCCCATCGGTGACCCGTCACCAGGATGGGGGTTCAGGAGCAACTCCCAGTGGGCTCTACCAATGGATTCGCGCGGAGTGAACAATGGGGTTACGGATTGATGAAGCCACATTCCTGGAGCGAGCCATCTCTCGATTCGGCGCCAGATACGACTATTCCCAGATGACCTACAAGAGCTATCGCACGCCGATCAAGATTCGTTGTGTCGAACATCCTGTCAGGGAAGTCGTGATCACACCCGAGCGCCATCTCCAGACTACCGGGGGTTGTAAGTACTGTCTGCGGAATTACCGCAATCAGACCCTCGAGCGGGTGCTCAGAATGGAGTGTGAGACATCCGAGCTTCCTGCTCCCCTGCTCCCGAGGGCCCCGCAGGAGCCACCTGTGGCAGGCCAGAAAAGTAAAGCTGTGTGAGGGATCGGGCCGCAGGCCCAAGCCAACTTTTGATCTTCGGTATCTTTCCGGGTCATTCTCCCCTGAAGCCCTTCATGGCCCTTCCCCTGCTCGCCGCCCGACCCTCAAGCCTCAACGCCAGGGTTCCGAGTTACGCGATCGCCAGCGAGGAATCACCCCGCCAGGCCGTTGCCAGCTTGGAGACCGGCAAAGCCGCCGGGGATCGCCTCGGCTTGGACATCCAGATCGAGCAGGCCTACCGCCAGATCTTCTTTCACGCCTTCAAAGTGGATCGCGAAGTGGTGCTGGAATCCCAGCTCCGCAGCGGACAGATCACCATGAGGGAGTTCATCCGCGGGCTGCTGCTTTCCAGGCGATTCCGTGAGGGTTTCTATGACTGCAATAGCAACTATCGTCTGGTGGAGCAACTGGTTGGCAGGGTTCTGGGGCGTCCTGTCTATGGCGATCAGGAACGCATCAGCTATTCGATCCTGATCGCCCAGCATGGTCTCTTCACCCTGGTGGACGCCTTGCTGGACTCGGCTGAGTATCTCGAAGCTTTCGGTTACGACACGGTGCCCTACCAGCGCTCCAGGGTGTTGCCAGGCCGGGCCCAGGGGGAGCGCCCCTTCAACCAACAAGCTCCCCGCTATGACGGCGGCTGGCGCGACGTGATCGCCAGCAGGGCGCCCCGTGGCGCCAGCCCCTGGTCGCCGGGCACCCCTCGTCCCGCTTGGCTCGGTGAGCAGCCCTCCCCCCTGGCGCGCAAGATCTGGCAAGGTCTTGTCACCGTTGGTGGCTTTGCCCTCACCGGCCTGGTGCTGTGGACCGCGGCCTCGATGCTGAGTACCGCAGCGCAGTGATCGACGGTCCCTGGGGGCCACCACCTCCAGGGACCTTTCCCGAATCCCTGCAGTGGTTATCCGCTTGTTGCTCGCTGTGCTGGTGGACACGGAATCGTGCTTTCCTTGGTGTCTGGTGGACCCGGCGGCAGCACAGGTCCACCGTGCATTAGGATTTGTAAAGATTTATTGACCTCCGGAGCTTTCCTGTCATGTTCACGCTCGACAAGGCGTCCCAGATCTTTCCGGACACCCTTTCCGCCGACGTGGTGCCCGCCCTCACCGCCCGCTTTGCTCTACTGAACGCGGAGGACCAGCTGGCGCTGATCTGGTTCGCCTATCTCGAGATGGGCAAGACCATCACCATCGCGGCCCCCGGCGCCGCCCGGATGCAGTTCGCCGAGCCCGTGCTCAGCCGGATCAAGGCCATGACCTTCGCCGAGCAGAGCCAAGTGATGGTGGATCTGGCCAACAGGGCCGACACCGACATCTGCCGCACCTACGCCATCTGGTCGGTCAACATCAAACTGGGCTTCTGGTATCGCCTCGGCGAGTGGATGGAGGAGGGGCTCGTTGCCCCCATCCCCGAGGGCTATCAGCTGTCGGCCAACGCCGCCTCGGTGCTGTCCTCGCTCAAGGGAATCGATGCGGGTCAGCAGATCACCGTTCTGCGCAACTTCGTCGTTGACATGGGCTTCGACCCCAGCAAGGTGGACGCTGCCGATCGCATTGCTGAGCCGATCGTTCTCCCCACGGCCCCTGAGCAACGCACCAAGGTGTCGATCGCTGGAATCGACAACCCCACGATCCAGTCCTACATGGATCTGCTCAATGCCAACGATTTCGACCAGCTGATCAAGCTGTTCCTTGCCGATGGCGCCCTGCAGCCCCCGTTCCAGCGACCGATCGTCGGTACCGAGGCCGTGCTGCGCTTCTTCCGCGAAGATTGTCAGAATCTCAAACTTCTCCCCGAAAGTGGCGTGAGCGAGCCTTCTGATGGCGGCTTCACCCAGATCAAGGTCACCGGGAAAGTGCAGACCCCCTGGTTCGGTGCTGGCGTTGGCATGAATGTGGCCTGGCGCTTCCTGCTGGATCCCGACAACAAGATCTACTTCGTGGCGATCGACCTGCTGGCTTCCCCGGCCGAGCTGCTCAAATTCGCACGCTGAAGAGCCTGCCAATTCATCCTGACCCCGCCACGGAGGAGGCCATGGTCTCCTCCGTTCCCCCTGCCCAAAAGGGCAGGGGGTTTTGGCTTGGCATGGGGATCTTCTGGGGCTGGTTGATCAGCCTCATCGGTTTGCTGCTGGCCCATGCGACACCCTGGTCCTGGTCTCCAGCGGCCATTCTGCTGGCCATCGCCGTTCGCACGTTTCTGCAGACGGGCCTGTTCATCCTGGGTCACGATGCCATGCATCGCACCCTGGTACCAGGATGTCCAGCCCTCAACGACGGTCTGGGCCGTCTGGCCTTGCTGCTCTACGCCGGCCTGCCCTTTGGCCGCTGCCGTCGCCACCACTTACGCCATCACCGTTCCCCTGGCAGCGCCCGGGATCCCGATTTCCGGCTGCACAGCGGTGATGGCGCCCTGCGATGGTATGTGCGTTTCATGGGGAACTATCTCTCCTGGAACCAGCTGGGCCTGCTCCTGATCACCTGGATCACTGCGGCAGCCCTGTTGGTGCTGCTGGACCCGCCGCGGGCGATGAATGTGGTCGCGTTCTGGGTGCTGCCGCTGGTGCTCAGCTCGTTGCAGCTGTTTCTCTTCGGCACGTACCTTCCCCACCGCAGCCAAGGAGCGCTCCCTGTCAGCAGCCACGCCGTGCAAAGTCTGGGGTACTCCCACCTTCTCTCCTTACTGGCTTGTTATCACTTTGGTTACCACTGGGAGCACCATGCCTATCCGGCTGTGCCATGGTTTCGCCTGCCGGAGTTGAGGCGCCGCGTTTCTCTTGATCACGGGCAGGGGAACGGCTCGCGGCAGCTCAGGCTCGCGCGTTAGGGTTAGAAGACAAGTGTTGAGATCAATGGTGACGGCGGTGTTGGGGTGGACTGAGCAGGAGCAGGAAGTGGCACGTCGGGCCTTTGATACAGCCCATACCCGGGCCGCCCTCGGCATCATTCGGGCTGCTCAAGCCCATGCCAATCGCATGGATTCCGTGGAGGAATGCTGGAAACTTCATGATTTCCTCAGCATTCAACGTCATGAAATCGAAGGTCGCTTTGATTTTCGTCTTGCCGGACTCTTGTTCGTGTTCGCCAGCCTGGTGAAGGACGGATTGCTCCAATTGGACGAACTGGAGGGACTCGACATGGACAAGCTCAGCAAGATCGTGGCCATGTCCCGCATGTGAGTGGAGCTGATCGGGGCTGCATGGTCACCCGGATTGTCGCTTTGCACTCCAAGAGCCAAGTCCATTGATCGACAGCGTCACTGTGAAGACTGGTGAAGGCATTGGTGAATGGTCATACTCACTTCCGGCTCCCGCTTCAGTTTCGTCGCTGCTGCCGGAATCTGGAATGGCCGTTTCGTCATGCTCGGCTTGCCAGTTGGCCATGGCACCGAATGACTCACCGTCCAGGCCATTCCCCCTTGCGAGGATCGCCCTTCACGCGGGTTTTCCGATGGCTGAAACCAGGGGGCAGGCCGTGGGCTGGGGGGCTGCAGATGAGCTGCGCCATGGCCGCAGCTCCCCGGTCGGTGATCCCGACCTTTGGCGTCCGGCCGTTCCGGGCCCATGGGGGCTGTAAGGTAGGTGAGATTCCAAGATTTCTCTCCAGCGAGCTCATCACTTTCTAAAAGGGCTGTCGAAGGATCGGTTCATAGTTTTTTTTCAGGTTCATGACCATTTACATCGGAAATCTTTCCTTCGACGCCGAAGTGGAAGATGTTAAAAATCTGTTCGCCCAGTACGGCGAACTTCGCCAATGCACCCTTCCTCTTGATCGCGACACCGGCCGCAAGAGGGGTTTCGCTTTCGTTGAAATGACGAACGATGCCGACGAGACCAAGGCCATCGACGATCTCCAGGATGTGGAGTGGATGGGTCGCAGCATTCGCGTCAACAAGGCCGAGCCCCGCACCGGTGGTGGTGGCGGCGGCGGCGGCGGTCGCTCCGGCGGCGGCGGCGGTGGCGGCTACGGCGGCGGCGGCGGCGGCTATGGCGGCGGTGGCGGCGGCCGCAGCCGTTACTGAGTCACCGGGCCTCCCC
>JBBQIH010000193.1:0-5650 GCA_038324725.1 Cyanobacteriota bacterium
ATCAACTCTGGAGGGGGTCACAAACGGTCGAACATCAAAGCGATCACCAGGACGATCCTCCCTAGGTGCACAACCCTTGATGCTTCGGCGGATCTTACGGAAGATCAGCGGGAAATCAAGGCTGGCTGCCTTCAGACCATCTGCTCGGGCCTGACCCAGCGATCAAACTCCTCGCCGCTGATCTCACCCAGCACCAGGGCCGCCTCCCGCAGGCTGAGCCGGTGCTGGTGGGCATGGCGGGCGATGGAGCAGGCCCGGTCGTAGCCGATGGCCGGGGTCAGGGCGGTCACCAGCATCAGGCTGCGGTCGCGTTGGGCTTCGATGTGCTCCACATCCGCCCGCAGTCCCTCGATGCAGAGTTCGCGGAACGTGCCGCAACTCCCCGCCAGCAGGTCGATGCTCTCCAGGAGGTTATGGGCGATCAGGGGCTTGAACACGTTCAGTTCGAAATTCCCCTGACTGGCGGCCATCTGGACGGCGGTGTTGTTGCCCATCACCTGCACGGCCACCATGGTGAGGCTCTCGCATTGGGTGGGATTCACCTTGCCGGGCATGATGCTGGAGCCTGGTTCGTTTTCCGGCAGCACCAGCTCCCCAAGGCCGCAGCGAGGGCCGCTGGCTAGCCAGCGGATGTCATTGGCGATCTTCATCAGGCTGCCCGCCAGCACCGTCAGGGCCCCATGGGCCGCCGCCAGCCCCTCCTGGCCGGCGAGGGCCTGGAACTTGTCGGGGGCACTGGTGAACGGCAGGCCGATACGCTCCGCCAGCCGGGCCGCCACCGCTTCGCCGAAGCCGGCGGGTGCATTCAATCCGGTGCCCACCGCCGTGCCGCCGATGGCCAGTTGCAGCACCTGGGGCAAAGTGGTTCGCAGGCTGGCCAGTCCCAGCTCCAGCTGGGAGGCGTAGCCACCGAATTCCTGGCCAAGGCTGAGGGGGACCGCGTCCTGGAGGTGGGTGCGCCCGATCTTGATCAGGCCGGCGTAGGCCGTCGCCTTGGTCCGCAGGGCGGCGATCAGGGCCTCCAGGCTGGGAACGAGCCGCTGGTGCAGGGCGATCGCCACGGCGATGTGCATCGCGGTGGGGAAGGTGTCGTTGCTCGACTGGCTCAGGTTGACGTGGTCGTTCGGGTGGACCGGCAGCTTGCTGCCCAGAATGCCTCCTGCGGAAGCGATCGCCCGGTTGGCGATCACCTCGTTGACGTTCATGTTGGTCTGGGTGCCCGATCCGGTTTGCCAGACCCGCAACGGGAACTCAGCATCAAGCCGGCCACCGCTCACCTCGTCAGCTGCCACCACGATCAGCGCCGCCAGGAGGTTGGGGAGCACGCCTTTTGCGGCGTTCACCTCAGCGCAGGCGGCCTTGAGCTGGCCAAAGGCGTGGACCACCGCGATCGGCATCGGCGCGCCGAAGGGGAAGTTGCGCAACGAACGCTGGGTCTGGGCCCCCCAGTAGTGGTCAGCCGGCACCTCCACCGGGCCGAGGCTATCGGTTTCGGTGCGGGTGGCCGGCATCAGCGGGACGCCACCACTTCGCTGTTGAGTTCGTTGAAGCTCAAGGTGGCGCTGTTGCCCGAGCCTGGGGCCATCGGAATGCCGGTGGCCTCGCTCACGGCGGCGTTGATGGCATCGACGCTCACCTGACCGTGGCGATCGAAGACCACCCGTCCGTCGCTGCCGATCACCACCACCTGGGGAATCAGACCATCCCAGTAATGGGCGGGATCGCTGACGCCGCCATCGGGCCGATTCTGGAGGGGGTCGGTGACCAGGGGGATCAGGTCGATGCCGTTGCCCCAGAGGCGCTGCAGCTCTGACACCACCGGGGCGAACTGCTTGCTGACGCTGCTGTCGTCGAGGTAGTAGACGACCACCGCCACCCGATGGTCCGCCAGGGACTGGGCCAGGCTGCTTCGGGGCGGCACCAGGGAGCCGTTGCCGGCGTAGAGGGCAAAGATGTTGCCGTCGTAGCGGTCGTTCTCGAGGCTGGCCGCCGCCGGACCAGGGGCCCAGAGCAGGCCCATCGCCACGATCAGCAGCAGGGCCCAGAGGCCGGCGAAGGGTCGGGACAGCAAACGGGGCAACGGGAAGTGGGCGTCTGGGCTCATTGTGCCGTGCACAGCGGCCGCCTCAGTTGCGGTTGAGGCTCCGGCCCATGCCCTGGACGATGCCGCGACCCACCAGGCCGATCGCCTTGCCCAGCACCTGGGTCAGCAGCACCACCAGCAGATCCCCCAGGCGCTTCAGCAGGCTCTGGAGCTGGGGGCCCAGGGCATCACGGGCTTCTAGGGCCAGCGTGACCGCCTGCTGCACCCAGCCAAGTTGACGCAGTTCGGCGTCGCGGGGCTCGGTGAGATCCACACAATCGATCGCGCCGGCCCCGAGGCGGAACAGGGGGCGACGGCTCTCGTAGAGGTGGATCGGCCGGTCGAACCAGCTGGTCCAACGCTGCTGGGCATTGAGCTGGTTGCGCAGCCGCTCCAGGTT
This sequence comes from Cyanobacteriota bacterium, assembly GCA_038324725.1. Taxonomy (GTDB): domain Bacteria; phylum Cyanobacteriota; class Cyanobacteriia; order PCC-6307; family Cyanobiaceae; genus Cyanobium. The sequence continues at coordinate 2,484 of JBBQIH010000193.1, forward strand.
GCGGGTGGCCAGAAGCTCAGGACGTAAGAGATAGCGCCGCAGTTCCGGCCATTCAGCGCAGGCTGCCAGCACCTCGGCGCTGATCAGCTCGGCACTGCGCACCAGCCAATTGCTGAGCAGCAGTTCCAGGTACAGGACCGCCTGGGGTTCATCCGGGGCCAGCAACTGGCCGTCCACCAGCAGCGGACGGGCCTGCAGCAGTGGTGTGAGCATGGCCAGCGGATCTGGCAGCTCCAGGTCGTCGTCGGCAAACGCGCTGCGGTGCAGGAGCGTCTCCGCAACGGGGCAGAGCTTGCCGGCCATGGGCAACTGCACGTAGGAGCCAGCCATGTGGCGCAAGGCCTGCTGGCGCAGTTCCGGTTGCAGTTCCTTCCAGAGCTGCTCCAGCTGCTCGCCACGGGGATCGTCCTGCAGCAATCGGCGGCGCAGCCGGTCGAACTGCTCCAGCAGCCCCAGCAGCAGATCGCTGCGACGGGAGGCGTGGAGACCGTCGAGGGCCAGGAGCTGGCCACTGTTGTTGCTGGGGCCGGCGGCGGCGGCCTGCGTCAACCGGTCCCGCAGGGCCTCCCAAAGCCCCTCGGCCGTGCGCTGGCGCAGGTTGATCGCCACCCCATGGCCTGGGCCCGAGGCCTGGCTGCCGGCAGTGGTAGGGGCAACGGGCTCCTCGACAATGGGCTGGCTCCAGGCCAGGCTGAGCGGACCCCAGAGCCAAAGCAACAGACGCCGGGCCTGCCGCAGCTCCCGCAGCCGGCCCTCCAGCAGCAGCAAGGGCAGCAGCTGGGCCGGCGGTGGATCCAGCAGGCGCAGACAGAGGCGAAGCTCGGCATCGATCTGCTGCAGGCCGCTGAGCAGCAACCACTGACCCAGGCCCATGGGCACGGCGTGGGTGGCGTCAGGAGCCTGGTGTGCAGCACCGATGGCCAGCACCCGGCCGCCGGCCAGCACGGTGCTGACGGCCTCCCGCAGGCTGTCGGCGTCGGCCTGCTCGATCAGGCCCTGGGCCGGCAGCTGCAGCAGAAAGTCGCTGACGTAAGGGTGGTGGTCGGGCAGCAGCAGCAACAGCGGCGCCGGATGCCAGCGTTCCAGCAGGCGGCGGCTCTCGGCGTCGAGCGCCTGGGGCTCGGGCAGGGCGCCGAGGCACCAGACGATCAGCTGGGGCGACCCCCGCAGTTCGTCGCTACTCACCACTCGACAACCACTCCAGCCACTGGGGTCGCCACTGGAGACCCCGGGCTCTAGCCAGCTGGAGAGGCCCGCCCTCTGCAGGGGTTCGGCGAACAGCAGCAGCTGCGGGAGGGGCTGTGCCGGACGTCGAGGCACGTTGTCAGGAGAAGAATGGCCCGACCTTAACCAAGGCGGACGCTTTTCTCCAGTGCCGCCCGGGGGTGGCCGGAAAGATGCAGGGTGTAGGACTCGATCGCAAAGCCGGTTTGCGCCTCAATCTGCTGCAGGAGATTGGCGGGAAGCAGCACATCGAGATCCAGAATCTCGCCGGATTTGGTGCAGGTCAGATGGCTATGGGGATCGGCGCGATAGCCATAAAGACGACCGTTCGCGCGCTCAAGACATTCGATCACGCCGGCCGATTGCAGAGCCTCCAGATTCTGATAAACGGAGGTGTGGCCAATGTGGCGCCCCTGATCGTTGAGCTTTTCGAAGATGTCCCGAGCGGAAAGATGGCTTTTTTCGGCCCACAACAGATCGAGGACCATGCGCCGCTGGCGGCTCAGGCGCATACCCAGATCGCGGCAGCGCTGGTAGACCTGCTCCACGTGGCTCGGGGCTGGCGGCACCAATGGACGATCACCAGCCTCGCCACGGCGGTCGCCGCCCGTGGAGGAGGAGGTGGTCGTGGTGGGATGCAACCGCTGCTGCCATAAACGATTGATCTGTTATAGGGCAGTTGCAGCAATACCGGCATAGGCCGCGTCTCCTGCCGGCGGCCGGTCTCAGGCGATCGGCAGCTGCAACGGATCCTGGAGCCGCTGGTCTCCGATGGCCTGCAGAGCCTCCGCCAGATCCACCCGGCCGTCGTACAGCGCCCGTCCCACGATCACCCCGGTCACACCCTGGGGTTCAAGACTCAGCAGGCTGAGCAGATCGGTGAGACAACCCACGCCCCCCGAAGCGATCACCGGCAGGGAAGACGCCTGGGCCATGGCCCGCAGCGCCGCCAGATTGGGGCCCTCCAGCGTCCCGTCGGTGGCGATGTCGGTGCTGATGATCGCCGCCACCCCCGTGCCCTCGAGGCTGGCGGCCAGGGCCGTGGCCTCCACCGTGCTCTGCTCGATCCAGCCGCGGGTGGCCACCATCCCTTCCTTGGCATCGATTCCCACCACGATGCGGCCGGGATGGCGACCGGCCAGGCGGCGCACCAGTTCCGGGTTCTCGACGGCCACCGTGCCCAGGATCACCCGGTCCACACCCCAGCCCAGCAGTTGTTCGGCCCGTTCCGCCGAGCGCACGCCCCCCCCCAGCTGCACCGGAATGGCCAGGGCCGCGGTGATCGCCTGAACGGCACCGTCGTTGCAGGGGGTTCCGCTCCTGGCCCCATCGAGATCCACCAGATGCAGCCGTGGGGCCCCCTGGCGCTGCCATTCCAGGGCCTGGGCCACGGGGTCGTCGCTGAAGCGGGTGACACGGCCGTAGTCGCCCTGATGCAGACGCACGCAATGCCCGTCGAGCAGATCGATGGCGGGAATGACTTGCATGAAATCGGGATGGGGCCGCTCTGGGCTCCATCCTGTGCCATGACGCCGACCCGCTGGCCCTGACCCCGATGACGCTCTCCCCTCCCGCGCTGGCTCCGGATGACTGGCGCCGCCTCAGGGATGCGCTCCGCTACCAGGGCCGCGATCTGCATCACCGCTCCTATGCGGTGACGTCCCGGCGGCGGGAACTGCTCTGGGAGGAAATGGATCGCTGCCTGGCGCTGGCCGATCGCATCGAGGCCCACCTGGAGCAGCTCAGCGCCAGCGGGATCGATCTGGCGTTCGAAACGACCGGCGACTGAGAGGGACAGCAGCAGCGCCCTGCACGACGTAACTTGCCCCCATCCGCGGGCGACGGCACTCGCCAGGCCCCCATCCTCCCCCGATGTCGCTGCTGCGGCCGCTAGCTCTTCTGCTGTTGATCGGCTGCTGCAGCCCAGCCATGGCCCAGCCCCT
>JBBQIH010000194.1:0-5597 GCA_038324725.1 Cyanobacteriota bacterium
ATCCGGCTGCGGGATGGCGAGGCCCTGCTGAATGGGTTGCGGCCGCTGCCCGGTCTGCGGGGGGTGGTCTTTGGTCACGTCCACCAGCATTGGCAAGGGGAACTGCCCGGCCGGCCGGAGGTGCCCCTGCTGGGCTGTCCCTCCACTCTGCGCAGTTTCCCTGCGGTGCAGCCCTGCCCCCTGGAACGCCCGGACGAGCCAGGCGGGCGCTGGCTTCAGATCGGCGAGGACGGCGTCCTGCGGCAGCGGTTGCTGCGCTGGGCGCCGCTCGACGGCCCTAGCCTCGGTGGATGCAACGCTCCCAACCCCTGTCTTCCCTGAGCCGGCGGCTGCGGGGCCTGACGCTGCTGGCCCTGCTGCTGGCATTGACAACCCTTCCCTCTCCCGCGACCGCCCTCGAGACGGCCCCCCCGGCCCTGAGCCCCCACAGCTTCGTGGCCGACGCCGCCCGGCGGGTGGCTCCGGCCGTGGTGCGGATCGACACCGAGCGCAACGTGGCCAGGCCCGCCTTCGATCCCGCCCTGCTCGATCCCCTGCTGCGGGATCTGTTCGGCGACCCCTCCAGCAGCACGCGGGAACGGGGCCAGGGTTCGGGGGTGGTCATCGATGAGCGCCGCGCCCTGGTGCTCACCAATGCCCATGTCGTCGACAAGGTGGACGGGGTGACCGTGACCCTGGCGGATGGCCGCCAGTTGGATGGAGTGGTGGTCGGCAGCGACCCGGTCACCGATCTGGCGGTGGTGCGCATCACCGGCAAGGCCCCCCTGAGCGCCGCTCCCCTGGGCGATTCCGAGGCCCTCGAGGTGGGCGACTGGGCCATCGCCCTCGGCAGTCCCTATGGCCTGGAGCGCACCGTCACCCTGGGGATCGTCAGCAGCCTGCACCGCGATATCAACAGTCTCGGCTTCGCCGACAAGCGCCTTGACCTGATCCAGACCGACGCGGCCATCAATCCCGGCAATTCCGGCGGCCCCCTGATCAACGCCGCCGGTGAGGTGATCGGCATCAACACGCTGGTGCGTTCCGGGCCGGGGGCCGGGCTGGGCTTCGCCATCCCCATCAACCTGGCCAAGCGGGTGGCTGACCAGCTCGGTGAGGGGGGCACGGTGGTGCATCCCTATCTCGGCCTCCAGCTGGTGCCGCTCACGGCCCGGATGGCCCGCGACAACAACAAGGATCCCGATGCCCTGTTGCAGTTGCCCGAGCGGGACGGGGCCCTGGTGCAGCGGGTGCTCCCCGAAAGTCCGGCCGAGGTGGCCGGGCTCCACCGTGGTGATCTGGTGGTCGCCATCGCTGACCAGCCGGTGAACACCCCTTCGGCGCTGTTGCAGCAGGTGGAGCAGGCCCAAGTCGGTCAACCCTTGCCGCTGCGAGTGGTCCGGGGCCAGCGGGAGCTGCAGCTCTCGATCCGTCCGGCGGCCCTGCCCCAGGCGGGCTAGGCCCCAGGGGGGCAGGAATGTCCGGCTTGCTACGGTCTGGCCCGATTCCTGCACACCTCGATGTCCGATCTTCAGGACCGCATGAAGGAGGCCGTGGCGACGGCGGCGGTGGATCAGATCCGTGACGGCATGGTGGTGGGGCTGGGTTCAGGTTCCACGGCCGCCCTGATGATCCGTGCCCTCGGCCAGAAGCTGCGCCAGGGCGAGCTGACCGGCATCGTCGGCGTCACCACCTCCTTCCAGGGGGAGGTGCTGGCGGCCGAGCTGGGCATTCCCCTGATGGCCCTCAACGCTGTGACCAGCATCGATCTGGCCATCGACGGTGCCGATGAGGTGGATCCCTCCTTTCAGCTGATCAAGGGGGGCGGCGCCTGTCACGTGCAGGAAAAGCTGGTGGCGCGCCGGGCCGATCGCTTCGTGATCGTGGTGGATGCCAGCAAGCTGGTGGAGCGCCTCAACCTCGGTTTCCTGTTGCCGGTCGAGGTGCTGCCCGGTGCCTGGCGTCAGGTGCGGGATGAACTCACCGCCATGGGGAGTTCCGTCACGCTGCGCATGGCCATGCGCAAGGCCGGTCCGGTGGTCACCGACCAGGGCAACCTGGTCCTGGACGTGGCCTTCGAGGGGGGCATCGGCGACCCCGCCGCCCTGGAGGCATCGATCAACAACATCCCCGGCGTGCTGGAGAACGGCCTGTTCGTCAACCTCGTCGATCAGGTGCTGGTGGGGGAGATCGTCGACGGCGAGCCCCGGGTGAGGGATCTGCCCCGGCGTTAGTCGGCTTGAAGCCGCTGGCGCACGGACTCGGCGTGGCTGTGCAGTCCTTCGCTCTCGGCCAGGGTCACCACCGCCGGGCCCGTGGCCTCCAGGGCCTCCCGATTGAACTGGATCAGGCTGGTGTGACGCAGGAAGGTTTCGACGCTCAGGGCGCCGGCGAAGCGGGCGGTGCCTGAGGTGGGCAGGGTGTGGTTGGGGCCGGCCAGGTAGTCGCCCACGGCCTCGGGCGACCAGGGGCCGAGGAAAATGGCGCCGGCATGGCGGATCCGATCGGCCAGGGCCTCGGGGTCCGCCACCAGCAGCTCGAGGTGCTCTGGGGCGAAACGGTCGCTGAGGGCCGCCGCTTCGATCAGATCGCCGCAGACCACGATCAGTCCCCAGTCGTTGAGCGCCTGCAGGGTGATGGCGGCCCGCGGGTGCTGCTCCAGCTGGGCTTCGATGGCGGCCGGCAGGGCGGCGGCCAGCTCCGCGCTGGTGGTGATTAAGATGGCGGCCGCCAGGGGATCGTGCTCCGCCTGGGCCATCAGATCGGCGGCCACCTGGGCGGGTTTGGCGGTGTGGTCGGCGATCACCAGCACCTCGCTGGGGCCGGCCAGGGAATCGATGCCCACCCTGCCGTAGACCGCCTTCTTGGCCAGGGTCACGTAGAGGTTGCCGGGGCCGCTGATCACATCGACGGCGGGGATCGTTTCCGTGCCGTACGCCAGGGCCGCGATCGCCTGGGCTCCCCCCACCCGGTACACCTCCTCCACCCCGGCCCGATGGGCGGCCGCCAGCACGGTGGCGTTCGGCTCGCCGCCGGGGCCGGGCGGGGTGACCATCACCAGCCGTTCCACGCCGGCCACCCGGGCGGGAATCGCATTCATCAGCACTGTGCTGGGGTAGGAGGCCCGGCCGCCGGGGACATAGATCCCCGCCCGCAGCACCGGGCGCCAGCGGCGTCCCAGCCGTTCGCCATGGGGGCCAACCACGGCCAGATCCGCGGGCTTCTGGCGGCCGTGGAAATCGAGGATCCGCTCGTGGGCGAGGTCGAGGGCCCTGCGCAAGGGCTCGGGGCAGGCCTGCCAGGCCTGGGCCAGTCGCTCCGGCGGCACCCTGAGGGGATCGGGCCGCAGGCCATCGAAGCGCTCGCTGAACTCCAGCAAGGCGGCATCGCCGCGCTGGCGCACCTCGGCCAGGATCGCCGCGACCTTTTCCTCCTCCTGATGCATCCGGGCGCCCTCGGTGCGGGCGGCGATCGCTTCGAGCCGCTCACCGGCCAGTCGCCCATCCCGGAGGCAGGCGATCTGCAGCGGCGGCAGCGCCGCGGGGGCGTCAGCGGCGCTGCTGCTGCTGGTCGGGGTGGAAGCAACCACGGGTTGTTGCCGGAGGCGAAGGGCCAGCACAAAATTAGGGCCAAGGACCCGCCAGGCTCCAGGAGGTAGGATCCGTCATTGCCGAGTCTGCGCCCCTACGCCTGTGGCCAATAACAAGTCTTCGAAGAAACGCATTGAGATCGCTGAACGCAATCGCCTGCGCAACCGCACCTACAAGTCCGCCCTGCGCACCCTGATGAAGCGCTGTCTGACGGCCTGCAGCTCCTACGGCCAGAAGCCAGGAGAGGAAGCCAAGGCTGCCGTTCAGGCCAGCATGAGCGCCGCCTTCAGCAAGATCGACAAGGCGGTCAAAGTCGGGGTCGTGCACCGCAACACCGGCGCCAACCAGAAGTCGCGGCTCAGCGTGGCGGTGAAGCAGGTGCTTGAGCCCTCGGCCGCCGGCAGCACCGCCGCCTGAGCGCCACCCCATGGCCGTCAGCTCCGAGGCCGCTCCATCCCTGGTGGACAGCCATTGCCACATCGTGTTCCGCAACTTTGAGGCGGATCTCGACGAGGTGGTTCAGCGCTGGCGGGAGGCGGGGGTCAAGGCCCTCGTCCATGCCTGCGTGGAGCCGTCGGAGATCGGGGCGATCCGGGCTTTGGCCGACCGCTTTCCGGAGCTGCGTTACGCGGTCGGGGTCCATCCCCTCGACACCCAGCACTGGCACAGCGACACCGCTGCCGTGCTGGAAGCCGCGGCCCTCGCCGACGACCGCGTCGTGGCGATTGGTGAACTGGGCCTGGATCTGTTCCGGGCCACGAATCTTGAAGAGCAGCTGGCGGCCCTGGGACCCCAGCTGGATCTGGCTGTAGCCCTGGATCTGCCGGTGATCATCCACTGCCGGGACGCGGCCGAACCGATGCTGGCCGAGCTGCGCCGGCGGGAGAGCCAGGGCTCATGCCCCCGTGGGGTGATGCACTGCTGGGGGGGCACCCCTGAGGAGATGGAAGGCTTCCTGGCGCTTGGCCTTTACATCAGCTTCAGCGGCACGGTCACTTTCGCCAAGGCCGAGCCGATCCACGCCTGTGCCCGCCTGGTACCGGCCGATCGCTACCTCGTCGAAACCGACTGTCCCTTCCTGGCGCCGGTGCCCCGCCGCGGCAAGCGCAACGAGCCCGCCTACGTGGCAGCCGTGGCGGCCAGGGTGGCCGACCTGCGAGGCGAGACGCTTGAGCAGGTGGCGCAGGCGACGACGGCCAACGCCACCCGTCTGTTCCGGCTGCCCCTCTAGGTTGTATGATGTCTTATTGGCCTGGAAGCGGAAGCGCTCTTTTTGTCCACGACGGCATCCATTGAGTCGGCAACTGAGTCGGCACTATCGCAGCGAGCCCTGTAAGCGCTTCAGCTGGATCGTTCGTTCCATTTCCATGGGCGGACGCCACAGCTAGGCGCCTGTTGGCATGGCCCGTCACCGGGCACTCCTCCAGGCAGGTCTCAACGTGATCGCCTTTCCCCGTCCAGGTCCGCCCTACCACCACCGTTCCTGCAGGTTCACCGCATGAGCAGCGCGATCCAGGTCGCCAAGACCGTCACTTACCTCCCCGATCTCGTGGAGGTACAGAGGGCGAGCTTCAAATGGTTCCTGGAGAAGGGCCTGATCGAAGAGTTGGACAGCTTCTCTCCGATCACCGACTACACCGGCAAGCTGGAACTTCATTTCATTGGCGATCAGTATCGCCTGAAACGCCCCCGCCACGACGTGGAAGAGGCCAAGCGTCGCGATGCGACCTTCGCCTCCCAGATGTATGTCACCTGTCGTCTGGTCAACAAGGAGACCGGCGAGATCAAGGAGCAGGAAGTCTTCATCGGGGAGCTCCCCTTGATGACCGAGCGCGGCACCTTCATCATCAACGGCGCCGAGCGGGTGATCGTCAACCAGATCGTGCGCAGCCCGGGTGTCTACTTCAAGGATGAACAGGACAAGAACGGCCGCAAGACCTTCAACGCCAGCTTGATCCCCAACCGCGGCGCCTGGCTCAAGTTCGAGACCGACAAGAACGACCTGCTGCACGTCCGCGTCGACAAGAC
>JBBQIH010000195.1:0-5585 GCA_038324725.1 Cyanobacteriota bacterium
AAGCCCCAGCCGCTCTCGGCACTCACCACTTCCATGCGGGGCTCCATGGCAAAGGCATTGAGGCGACCGCCGTCTTCGGTGGTGACGGTGGCGCCGCGGATGGTGGCGGGAGCGTTAGGGGTGGCGGCGGTCATGGGAGGACTCCTTGAGAAGTGTTGCGAGAATTGTAACGCAATGTTTCGGATCTGTCCAGCTTCCCTCACCCCAGGCGCCGCAGACAGAGCTCTTCAAAGGCTGGCCGCAGCAGGTAGGGGTACTCCCCCACCCACTGCTTCAACTGCGGCAGCCAGCCATCGGAGAGGGCACCGATGCGGGAGAAGTCCTTGCGTTCGCTCAGCACCAGGCAGCGGATCACCATGCCTGGCCGGATCAACTCATGTTTCTTTTCCAGCGGGAAACGGATCTGACCCAGGTAGCCCTCCTCGTCCTCCAGCTCCAGGCACAACCAGGTGCGCCGGTTCTCGACCAGTTCGAGTCGCCCGTCGCGATTGGCCTGCTCCCGCCGGTTCTCCACCACCTCCCGCCGGAACAGGTCGGCCACCACCCCTTCGAAGATCGCGGCCGCCGGGTAGCGCCGCAGCAGCGCGTTGCGGCGGCCCGCTTCCAGGATCGGTCCCCACAGCACATAGAGGAGAAACACAAAGCCCACCACCAGGAACACAGGACCGGCCTGGCTGCGAAACAGGAGCACCTGGCTGATCAGCAGCGAAATCACCCCGCCGATCACCGAAATCAGCACCCGCTGCAGCAGTTTGCGCGGATCGCCGCTGCTGGCGCCGAACTGGGAGCCGGTGGCCACCGCCGGGATCAGGCGAACCAGTTCGCCGGGTTTGAGAGGGATCAGCATCGGCTCAACGGGGGGTCGCTCACAGGAGCCTCTCCAGGCCATAGACCAGGCCCCCCAGGCTGCGCACCTTGCGGACCGTGAGCAAGACCCCCGGCATGTAGGCGCTGCGGTCGATCGTGTCGTGGCGCAGGGTGTAGGTCTCGCCGGGGGAGCCAAACATCACCTCCTGGTGGGCCACCAGCCCGGGCAGCCGCACCGAATGCAGTCGCAGGCCGCTTTCCCGCAGCCCGCCCCGGCAGCCGGCCAGGCTCTCGTGCTCCTCCACTTGGGAGGGATTGAACGGCTTGCCGAGTTCTTCCATCAGTTCCGCGGTCTTGAGGCAGGTGCCGCTGGGGGCATCGGCCTTGCGGTTGTGGTGCAGCTCGGTGAGCTCGGCGTAGTCATAGAAGCGCGCCGCTGCCGCCGCCGCCTGCTGCAGCAGCACCATGCCAACGCAGAAGTTGGGCACCACCGCGCCCCCCATCGAGGCCTTGTCGGCAAAGGTGGCCAGGTTCGCCAGCTGGTCGGGCCGCAGGCCGGTGGTGCCGATCACCGGATGGACGCCGTAGGCGAAGGCGCCGCGGCAGTGCTCGAAGACGACGCTGGGGTGGGTGAAGTCGACCAGCACCGCCCCGCCGCCCGGGCCGGCCTGGCGCATCGCCTGGCTCGCCTGGCAGAGGGTGCCCTCGAAATCGGCGCTCAACGCCACCTCCAGCTCCCCGAGCCCCAGGGCCAGCCCCACATCCTCCCCCTCATGGCCCGGGGTGGTGTCGATGGCTCCCACCAGGGAACAGTCGGGGGCTGCCACCACGGCCTTGATCACCTCGGCGCCCATGCGGCCCAGGGCCCCGGCCACCACCACCGGGATCGGCGCCGGGGCTGCTGGGGACGGGGAGGTCACGGTCATGGGCGGCTAGCACTCCAGGGGAGCCTATGTGGCCCGGACCACTGACAGGGTGGCGACCTGTAACGCTGCGCTGCAGCCGATCGCGTCCCCAGCGAGAGCTCCGTAGGCTGCTTCACATTGCTCAACGCATCCCCCGCATGTTCACGCAGGTCCGTTCCGCCAACCGCCGGGTCAGCCCTGCCCCCACCGATGGCGCCAACGACCGGGTGGTGATGAAGGCCGTCTATGTGGTGCTCGAGCCCCAGTACCAGAACGCCCTCACCACCGCCGCCACCGGCCTCAACGACCAGAACGGCCCCCTGGCGGTGGAGCTCAGCGGCTACCTGATCGAGGAGCTGCGCGATCCGGGCAACTACGCCGACTTCTGCGCCGATGTGGCCACCGCCGATGTCTTCATCGCCTCGCTGATCTTCATCGAGGACCTGGCCCAGAAGGTGGTGGAGGCGGTGGCGCCGCACCGCGACCGGCTCAAGGCCGTGGTGGTGTTCCCCTCGATGCCGGAGGTGATGCGCCTCAACAAGCTCGGCACCTTCTCGATGGCCCAGCTGGGCCAGAGCAAGAGCGCCATCGCCCAGTTCATGCGCAAGCGCAAGGAAGCCAATGGGGCGGGCTTCCAGGACGCCATGCTCAAGCTGCTGAACACCCTGCCGACAGTGCTCAAGTACCTGCCGGTGGAGAAGGCCCAGGATGCCCGTTCCTTCATGCTCAGCTTCCAGTACTGGCTGGGGGGAACGCCGGACAACCTGCGCAACTTTCTGCTGATGCTGGCCGACCGCTATGTGTTCGGCAAAGCGGAGCTGGGCCGGCCCCAGCTCACCGTGGCCGACCCGGTGGTCTTCCCCGATCTCGGCATCTGGCACCCCATGGCGCCGGGGATGTTCGAGGACCTCAAGGAGTACCTCAACTGGAGCGCCAGCCGCCCCGACCTGAGCCAAAAGGCCCGCCAGGGCCCGGTGATCGGCCTGGTGCTGCAGCGCAGCCACATCGTCACCGGTGATGACGCCCACTACGTGGCCGTGATCCAGGAGCTGGAGTACCGGGGCGCCACGGTGATTCCCGTGTTCTGCGGCGGTCTCGATTTCTCCCGGCCCGTTTCCGCCTTCTTCTACGACCCCCTTCAGCCGGACCAGCCCCTGGTGGATGGGGTGGTGAGCCTCACCGGATTCGCCCTGGTGGGCGGTCCGGCCCGCCAGGACCATCCCAAGGCGATCGAAACGCTCAAGCGGCTCAACCGGCCCTACATGGTGGCCCTGCCCCTGGTGTTCCAGACGACCCAGGAGTGGGAAGAGAGCGACCTGGGCCTGCACCCGGTGCAGGTGGCCCTGCAGATCGCCATCCCCGAACTCGACGGCGCCATCGAACCGATCGTGCTGTCGGGGCGCGACGACGCCACCGGCAAGGCCCATACCCTGCAGGACAGGGTGGAGGCCATCGCTGAGCGGGCCATCCGTTGGGCCTCGCTGCGGATCAAGCCACGGGCCGAGAAGAAGCTGGCGATCACCGTGTTCAGCTTCCCACCCGACAAGGGCAACGTGGGCACCGCCGCCTACCTCGACGTGTTCGGCTCGATCTTCCGCGTGCTGGAGGAGATGAAGCTGAAGGGCTACATGGTGGAGGCCATGCCCCGCACCCCCAAGGAGCTGATGCAGGCGGTGCTCAGCGATCCGGAGGCCCTCGAAGGCGCCCCCGAGCTGGCGATCGCCCACCGCATGAGCGTTGAGGAGTACGAACGACTCACCCCCTACTCCGAACGCCTGGAAGAGAACTGGGGCAAGCCTCCGGGCAGCCTTAACAGTGACGGCACCAACCTGCTGATCTACGGCCGCCACTTCGGCAACGTGTTCGTGGGGGTGCAGCCCACCTTCGGCTACGAGGGCGATCCGATGCGTCTTCTCTACTCGCGCAGCGCCAGTCCCCACCACGGCTTCGCCGCTTACTACACCTACCTGGAGAAGGTCTGGGGTGCCGATGCGGTGCTCCACTTCGGCACCCATGGCTCGCTCGAGTTCATGCCGGGCAAGCAGATGGGCATGAGCGAGACCTGCTACCCCGATTCGCTCATCGGTGCCCTGCCCAACCTCTATTACTACGCCGCCAACAACCCCTCGGAGGCCACCATCGCCAAGCGGCGAGGCTATGCCTCCACCATCAGCTACCTCACCCCGCCGGCCGAGAACGCCGGCCTCTACAAGGGCCTCAAGGAGCTGGGTGAGCTGGTGGGCTCCTACCAGCAGCTGCGTGAGAGCTCCAGAGGTGTGCAGATCGTCAACGCGATCATCGAAACGGCCCGCCAGTGCAACCTCGACAAGGACGTGGTCCTGCCCGAGGGCGATGCCGATGCGGCGGCGCTCGATCTCGACGGCCGTGATGGAGTGGTGGGGGCGGTCTACCGCCAGCTGATGGAGATCGAGAGCCGGCTGCTGCCCTGCGGCCTGCACACCATCGGCAAGCCGCCCACCGCCGAGGAGGCGATCGCCACCCTGGTGAGCATTTCCGCCCTGGAGCGGGAGGAGGAAGGGCTGCGTTCCCTGCCGGCCCTGCTGGCCGAGAGCCGCGGCCGCACCATCGCCGAGGTGTACAGCGGCAACGACGCGGGCGTGCTGGCGGATGTGGAGCTCAACCGCGTGATCACCGAGGCCTGCCGTTCGGCGGTGGGGGCCATGGTGCGCCAGGTCACCGGCAGCGATGGTCGGGTGAGCCTTCAGCGCCGCTTCGTGTGGTTCTTCGACCTGCTGGAGCGCGTCGGCTACCGCCTGCCCAGTCCCTGGCTGAGCGCCTGCCGCCAGGCGGGCTTCGCCGATGTGGATGTCACCGAGCTGGACCGCCAGTTCGCCTACCTGCGCTTCTGCCTGGAGCAGATCTGCGCCGACATGGAGATGGAGAGTCTGCTGCGGGCCCTCGATGGCGAGTACGTGCTGCCTGGGCCCGGCGGAGATCCGATTCGCAACCCCGGGGTGCTGCCCAGCGGCAAGAACATCCATGCCCTCGATCCCCAGGCCATCCCCACCCGGGCGGCTATCGCGGCGGCCAAGGTGGTGGTCGACCGGCTGATCGAGCGCCAGAAGGCCGAGCAGGGTACCTGGCCGGAAACCATCGCCTGCGTCCTGTGGGGCACCGACAACATCAAGACCTATGGCGAATCCCTCGCCCAGATCCTCTGGTTCATCGGCGTGCGCCCCGTGGCCGATTCTCTCGGCCGGGTCAACAAATTGGAATTGCTCTCCCTCGAGGAGCTGGGCCGGCCCCGCATCGATGTGGTGGTGAACTGCTCGGGTGTCTTCCGCGATCTGTTCATCAACCAGATGGGCCTGATCGACCAGGGCGTCAAGATGGCCGCCGAGGCTGACGAGCCCCTGGAGATGAACTTCGTGCGCAAGCACAGCCAGGAGCAGGCCGCCGAGCAGGGCATTTCCCTGCGGGACGCCGCCACCCGGGTGTTCTCCAATGCCAGCGGCAGCTACAGCTCCAACGTCAACCTGGCGGTGGAGAACAGCACCTGGGAGGAGGAAGGCGAGCTGCAGGAGATGTACCTCAGCCGTAAGACGTTTGCCTTCAACGCCGACAACCCCGGCGAGATGAACCAGAACCGTGAGGTATTCGAATCGGCGATGAAGACCGCTGATGTCACCTTCCAGAACCTGGATTCGGCCGAGATCTCCCTCACCGATGTGAGCCATTACTTCGACTCCGACCCCACCAAGCTGATCGCCGGCCTGCGCGACGACGGCAAGGCCCCCACCAGCTACATCGCCGACACCACCACGGCCAATGCCCAGGTGCGCTCGTTGAGCGAAACCATCCGCCTCGATTCCCGCACCAAGCTGCTCAACCCCAAGTGGTACGAGGGCATGC
>JBBQIH010000196.1:0-5556 GCA_038324725.1 Cyanobacteriota bacterium
CCATGGCGGTCTCCCCGGAGCGGCTCCAGGCGGTTGCCTGGTGGAATCTGCAGATCGTTGAGGCATGCGGCGGCATCAAGAATGGCGAGCTTGCGGAAGGCCAGCTTGCAGAAGGAAGTGCGAGCGATGCTCCCAAAGCGCCGCACCGGCTTTCCCGAAAACAGGGACTGGGTGTCTCGGCAACGAAACGACCTGATCACACCGCTACCTTGCCACCGCCAAACGTAGGCACGCCAAGCGGTGGGGCAGGCCGAAGGCGATCACGCGCTGACATGGCGGCCTGGCTTGCCTGTGTTCTTCCGCTTACAAGTGCCACCCCCGTAACCCCCGAGCGAGGATGCGCCCGCACCCCTCCCCCACCTACGAACGCCTGCGCGACTACGTGTCGCGGCGGATGCGCATGAGCCCCATCGACCAGCCGCTGATGCTCATGGAACTGCTGGGCCGCCGGAGTCCCGTCCCAGTGCAGGACGTCGCCCGCAGGATCCTCGGCGAGGACGTGACCCAGATCGCTACACCACCGAACGGGTGAAGCGGATGGTGGACAAGGTGCTCACCGGCAACGGCATCACCGCTTACGGCAACGGCGCCACCACCATGATCGGCGGAGAGGAGCTGAGCGACGCCGAGCGCGACGCGCTGCAGCAGCTCTGCCGCCAGCGCCTCGACGCCTTCCGCGCCCAGCGCGGCGAGAAGGTGTTTGCTCACCGCAGCCGCCACCGCACGCCGATCAGCGGCTCGATCAAGTACCCCGTGCTCACCCGCGCCCGGGGCCGCTGCGAATGCTGCGGCGCGGGCTGTTGCTCAGCAAATCCCGCACCAGTGCGCCCTGGAGGTGGATCACATCATCCCCAGAAACCAGGGAGGACCCGACGACCTTTCCAACTTCCAGGCCCTCTGCTTTCGCTGCAATGCCGGCAAGCGGGACACGGATGGCACCGACTTTCTCGGACTCCTCGCCAGCTACCAGCACAGGCAGGCGGGTTGTGTGTTCTGCGCGCTGGAGGGCAGCGGCCGGGTGCTGCTGGAGAACGAACTGGCGCTCTGCATCGACGATGCCTATCCGGTGAGTGAGAGGCACAGCCTGGTGATCCCCAGGCGCCATGTAGCCGACGGGCTGGAGTTGCACCAGCCGGAGTGGAATGCGGTGGTGGAACTGCCCGAGCAGCAGCGGGACCTCGTCCTTTCCATTACCAAGCCCCGTCTCAACCCGTCCCCCGCCTTCATGGCCCGGCAATGCCCATTGAGGTGCGCTGCTGCCAGCGCTGGGGATCCTGGCGGCCGTGCAGGGCGAGGACACGGATTTCAGCGCGCTGCTCGCGGAAGTAGAGGGCATAGGGGTATCGACTCAGCACATGCCTCCGGATCTGGCCGTGAATCAAGGGGAAGGATTGGGGACTGTGGCGAATGCGCTCCACCCCAGCAGCAACGGTTTCGGCAAAGTCGCGGGCCAGCGCCGGCTCACGCCTGCCGTACCAGCGCTGGGTTTCCAGCAGGTCCTCCACCGCCTCCGGCAGGAAGCGCACTGCAAGGAGCGTCATCCAAGGCCGAGCCGGCTGCGCACCTCATCCCAGGCCACAGCGGCACCATGGTTGTTGAGATGAGCCGACCAACGCCGATCCAGCTCGGTGCAGAGGGCGGAATCCAACGGCAGCGCTCCATCTCGGGCCTCGTCATCCAGGCTGTCCCAGAGGGCGATGGCCAGGGCCAGCCGTTCGCTCTGGGGCAGTTGAAGGAGGTCAGACATGGGAGTCATCGCCACCACGGACGGCTGAGAACCCATCGTAGGCACGCTCCAAGGATGACAAAGCCATGGGAGGGGTCGAGGCCAAGGCTCCTCAGGCTGGGCGGGCAGAACTCAGTCACTCGCTAAGATGAGGATCTGCGCAGGAGGTGGACGGCGTGGCTGAGCACATCGTCAATCTGCATGTGGAGCGCTTGCCGGAGGGCTGCTACCTCGCCACCTCGGACGAAGTCCCCGGGCTCGTGGCCCAAGGTCGCACCCTGGCTGAGACCCTGGAGATCGCGAGGGATGTCGCCAAGCGCTTGATGGAGGCCCAGGTGGAACGTGGTGGTGTCAGCGCCGTTTCACCGCTGGAGGAGCGCTTTGACCATCCCTTGGTGGTGAGTGCCTGAGTGGGTCGGCTGGCCGGATATCGGTAGCGGGTCTCGCAGGCTCCCATGAGATCTGGTTTCGCGAATCAGACAACCGCTACACCACCATCCCCAATCATCCTGGAGACATGCCGGAGGGCACTTTGCGAGCCATTCTCCGTCAGGCCGGTATCAGTGTGGAGGCGTTTCTAAGCCAGTAATCTCTGTCTTTTTTTGGAACCCGGCAGCGCAGTCAGCCCTGGCGTTGCCGTGGCCTGCCCATCGGTCCTTCGGATGAAGGGAACTGGGGCGGCACAGCCACACCCGGAGCCGGGTTGGCTGCAGCCGATTCACGCCGAGGCCAGAAGGGATCCCAGCAGGGGCGATGGCCTGACGGGCCGCCCAAAACCAATCCTGGCCCGGTCGCCCGGCAGCCGCCAGCATCAATGCGTGGCCTCCAGCCCCTCTGCTGCCTCATCTTTCTGGAAAGAAGTCACAGCACTGCGCTCAAGCAGACGTCCGCTGCTCCAGCCTCTCCGCGAGCCATACCTTGATGATCGACTGACGCGTGACGCCGAGCCGGCTGGCTTCGCGATCGAGCTGGTCGATCATCCACACGGGGATGTCAACGTTGACGCGTTTCTGCTCCAGCCGACGGCGACGGGCACCGCCGAGGTCGAGGGCGTCGAGCACGGACTCGCCGTCATCGAAACGTTGATCGAAATCAGAACTGTTCATAGAGCTCCACCTCTTCTGGTCTGGACCGCCGAACGGATATCAATCGGATGCTCTGGTCGCGGTAGGTGATCACAGCCGACCAGTGCTTGAGGCCAATCCTGCCGATCACCAGGAATCTTGGCTCCCCGGTGGTGCGGGCCGGAAGCTCCAGGAGCTCCGAATCGTTCCAGAGCTGCTGGGCAGCAAGGAAGTCGATGCAGTGCTTGGCAAGGTTGGAGGCACTCTTGGCCTGATCGAAGGCGAACTCCATACGGTGCTGATTTTATACCTTTTCGGCTCTCAGGGTCATCTCCGATGCGGTAGGCCCTCGCCCTCCGGACAGGCTGCTGCATCCCGCTCTTTTCCTTTCAGCCTGCCGTCAAACCGCAAAACGCAGGGTCTCGCCTGTCGGGCCGCCCAAAGCCAAACCTGGCCCAAGCGTCCGGCAGCCGCCACCATCGCTCCATGCCCCCGCACCCCTCCCCCACCTACGAACGCCTCCGCGAATACATCGCCCAGCGGATGCGCATGAGGCCCATCGACCAATCGCTCATGCTCCTGGAACTGCTGGGCCGCCGCAGGCCCGCCCCGGCACAGGACGTGGCCCGGCGACTCCTGGTCAGCGGATGGTGGGCAAGGTGCTCACCGGCAACGGCATCACCGCCTACGGCAACGGCGGCTACAACCTGATCGGCGGCAACGAACTGAGCGACGCCGAGCGCGTCAAGCTGCTGTAGCTCTGCCGCCAGCGCCTCGACGTGTTCCGTGAGCAACTGGGTGAGGAGTTGGCCCCATCTTCCCCAGGAAGCAGGGCGGCACGGGCGTCTCAAGCAACCAGAAAGCCCCCGCTACCGTGAAAACATCTGGTCCCCGGCCCTGCCGGCACGGCATGTGGTGAATGACCTGCTGACCCTACCCCTGGCGCAACGGCTGGAGCTGGTGCAAAGCCTGTGGGACTCGATCGCCGCCGAGCAGATCGGCCCTGAACTCACGGAAGCCGATCGGCAGCTGATCGATCAACGGCTGGAGAGCTTCCTGGCGGACGGCAACCCCGGCCTTGATGCCGATGAGGTGCTGAACGCCCTGGAGCAGTCCCTCTGAGCATGGTGCTGCGGCTCCGCCCGGAAGCCCGGCTTGATCTCGAGGCTGCGGCTCGCTGGTACGAAGCTCAGGAGCAGGGCCTGGGCCAGCACGTTCTGGATCAGGTGCGCCTGGCCCTCCGGCGCATCCGTAGCACCCCTGAGGCCTATCCCGCGGGCTACCGCGGCACCCGCCGAGCCCTGATCCGGCGCTTCCCGTACGGCGTCATCTACCTGCCGGTTCCCGAGCAGGACAGCATCGTTGTGCTGGCCGTGCTTCATTGCGGCGGTGACCCAAAGCTCTGGCGTCAACGCTCCACGCCTTGAGTTGGACGGTCTCAGAGGCCATCAGATTGATCGGCTCCGCGCATGCACCCCTCCCCCACCTACGAACGCCTGCGCGCGTTCATTCAGACCGGAGCGATGATGTGCCTGCTACCGGGCGAACCCAGTGGCCGTCAGAATGAAATCATGACCTCCACGACAGCCTCCAAACCGATTGAGCAGAGGTTGGCGGGCATGGTTGCCGGCATTCGCCAGCTCATCCCTGCTGCTGATGTGCGTCTGTTCGGATCCAGGGCCCGCGGAGATGGCCGGGCCGACTCCGATGTGGACCTGCTGATCACCGTGCCTGATGCCTGGCTGGCGCAACGCGACCGCTTTGCGCTGCTCGCTGACCTCTGGGGTGCCGTGGCCCAGCCGGATCTGTCGGTCGACCTGGTGCTGCACTCGAGCAGCGAAGTGTCCCGCCGAGCCAAGGAGCCAGGCTCCCTGGTGTACGAGGCCCTACGAGAGGGTGTTCTGCTCGATGGCCAGGCCTGAAGCGCTGCGTCTGCTGCGCATCGCCCGCCGGGACCTCAGGATGGCCCGCCGTCTTCTGGATCCAGAGGTGGAGGAAGCCAGTTGGGGCTGGGCAGCGCAGCAGTGTCTGGAGAAGACCCTCAAAGCCTGGTTGCACCACCTCGGCAACACTCCTCCGTCGACGCACGACATCTCCCGCCTGTTGTTGCTTTTGCAAGAGGCCGGCATCGAGATCAAACCGCTCCTACCCCTCCGTGCCTTCACCTCTTTCGCTGTGCAGTACCGCTATGACGACAAACCGGAAGAACTCAGCCTGGATCGCACGGCCTGGTGCGATACAGCCCAGGCATTGATCGAACAGGTGGAAGGCCTTCTGGGCTGATGGCCTTAGGCATGCGTTGAGGAAGCCCATCGGACCTGCGGATGAAGGGTATCCCAGCAGGGGCGCCAGCCTGACGGGCCGCCCAAAACCAGACCTGGCCGGAGCGCCCGGCAACCGCCACCAACGCTCCATGCCCCCGCACCCCTCCCCCACCTACGAACGCCTGCGCGACTCCGTGACGCGGCGGATGCGCATGAGCCCCATCGACCAGCCGCTGATGCTCATGGAACTGCTGGGGCGCCGCAGCCCAGCCCCCGCCGAAGACATCGCCCGGCGGATCCTGGGGGAAGACGTGACCCAGATCGACTACTCACCGTCAACGGCGTGACCAGCTACGCAAATGACCACTACCGCCTGTTGGGCGGAGAGGAGTTGAGTGACGCCGAGCCGCCAGCACTGCTCACGCCATTGGCTGAATTGGCTCGATTGCCGGCAGCACGCTTTCCAGAGCCTGCTTGGCCAGCTTCAGATCATGGCTCCCTT
>JBBQIH010000197.1:0-5446 GCA_038324725.1 Cyanobacteriota bacterium
CTCTGGCGGGGCCACCGAAGCCTCAGCAGGAGCCACCGCTGCGGGCTCCGGCTCGGGCTGGGGCGTGGGCAGCGGTTCGGGCTCCGGGGCGGGCTGGGCCAGGGCCCGTTTGAACCAATCGAAGACCATCGCGTTCCTGCCTACACCCGGGCGGCGGTGAAGCGCCGCAGCACACCGTTGATCATGCGTCGCCCCTGGTCGTCGCTGTAGCGGTTCGCCAGTTCCACCGCCTCGTTGCAGGCCACGGCGGGGGGCGTGGCGAAGTCCTCGAGGTCCACCACCGCCAGCCGCAGGATGTCGCGGTCGACCCGGGGCAGACGGGTGAGGCGCCAGCCTTCCATCACCGCATCGATGCGGCCATCGAGGCCCTCCCGGTCGCGCAGCACCGCCCTGATGCGGGCGATGGCATCGAGCCGCACGGCGTCCTGGTCGGCCAGGAGGAGCAGACGCGGCAGCTCCAGGCTGGCCGAAAGGCGATTGAGGGCCTGCTCGGCGTGGCTGAGTCCCTCCTGCAGGTGGCGCCGCACCGTGGGCAGCTGCTTCTCGCCCTGGTCCTGCAGCTCGCTGTCGAGCAGCCGCTGCTGGGCCTGCTGCAGATCTTCGGCGGAGCGGTCGAGGGCCTCGCGAACGTGCTGGCTGAGGGTGGTGACGGCCTGCTGCAGCAGCACATCGAAAGAGCCGGTGGGGGCTTCGGCCCCGGTGCCGCGATCACTCACCTGACCCAGCATCAGCAGGGCCAGTTCACGGGCAAGGGTGCGACTCTGCATCAGGAGGTTTGGGGGGCACGCAGCTGGGCCAGGAGGCTGGCGAAGCTGCGGTTGGAGTTGGGTTCCCGCTCGTCGGGGGTGACGATGCCGGCGGAGATGATCGTGCGGAAGGCATCCTCGACGCTCAGCTCCAGATCCTTCACCAGCCGCTCCGGCACCACCGCATACCAACCGGTGGTGGGGTTGGGGGCGGTTGGAATGAAGACGCTGAGCATCGTCTCGCCGAAATCGGCCTGGATGGCGGTGCCCAGCACACCGGTGACGAAGCCCACGGCATAGAGCCCTTCGCGGGGGTATTCCACCAGCACCACCCGCCGGAAGCGGCTGGAGTTGCCCTGCAGGAAGGTTTCCAGCAGCTGCTTGAGCGTCTTGTAGACGGAGCCCGCCAGGGGGATGCGCAGCAGGGTGCCCTCACCGAACTCGAGCAACCAGCGGCCGACGATGTTGCGGGCCATCAGACCGATCAACAGGATGCCCAGCAGGGGCACCAGCAACCCCACTCCCAGGTTGATCAGGTCCTGGAGGAGTGGATTGAGGGTGTTGAACGGGTTGAACTGCTTGGGGATCGAGGTGAGAAAGGCCAGCACGAAGCGGCTCACCGTGGTGGCGAGCCAGATCGTGGTGGCCAGCGGGATGACCACCAGCAGGCCGGCGATCAGATCGTTCTTGAGATCCTGCTGCAGCCGGTTGCCCAGGGGCTGGTCGGAACTGGAACTACTGGATGGGACCAATGGATGAAGGGGTCCGGGGGGGCGAAACCCTAACGGTAACGATCCACGGGGGTCTTACAGGACACTGCCGAGGCAAAGGATGGTGAAAGCGATGATCAGCACGACCGAACCGAGCGATCCGCCATAGCGGCGCTGGCTGAGGGTCACCTTGCCGGTTTGCTCGGTCTGCTTGAACTGGGTTTCGAGCTGCTCGAGCTGGCGATCGATGAAGGCGCGGGCCGACTGGGTCTTCTGGTCGTCGGTGGCGCCAGGGGGCACCTGGCCGGTGGATTCGGCCTGGCGGATCAGCTGCTGCAGCAGGGCAGGATCCTTGCTCTGCTGGCGGGCCATCTCGAGCTGGCCGCGCTTGGCGGCCATCTGCTGGTCATTCTGCTGCTGCATCTGTTGATCACCTCCGAAGGTGATCGGCAGCGACGCGGTCAGCACGACAGCCAGCAGACCACTGATGATGCAGACCGTCCAGAGGACGGGCGTGCGCCCCTCCGACTGGTCTTCCAGGCGGGAGGAAAGGTACATGAGCAGCAGGCCGATCAGTCCCATTGGGGCCTGGCTGATCAGTCGCTCCACCACCAACTGGCGGAAGGCCTCCTCCTGCCAGTCCCAGAGCGTGAGAACGGCGACCAGCTGCAGAACGAGCAGCACCACCAAGGTGAGGCCCATCCAGCGCAGCAAGGGGCTGAAGCGGGAGGAGGAAGCGGCAGCCACACACGGGGAATCGGATTCGTGGGACTCTACCGGCACCCCTTGAACGCCCCCGGCGCCCTGGCGGCGGCCCTGCGGGCCCGGGCCGAGGCCCTGGGCTTCGCGCCGGTGGGTCTGGCGGCGGTGCCGGGGGGCCCCCGGCTGCCGCTGCGCAGCGCCGCCCTGGAGCGCTGGCTGGCGGCGGGTCACCAGGCGGAGATGGGCTGGATGAACGACCCGCGCCGCCAGCGGATCGAGGCGCTGCTGCCGGGGGTGCGCAGCGTGCTGGCCGTGGGCTGGAATTACCACGTGGCCCAGGAGCAGGCGCCGGGCAGCCTGCGGGTGGCCCGCTACGGCTGGGGGCGCGACTACCACCGAGTCATCGATGGGCGCCTGCGGCAGCTGGGACGCTGGCTGGAAGAGGTCGCACCGGGCACCACCTGGCGGGCCTGCGTCGACAGTGCGCCCCTGCTCGACAAGGCCTGGGCGGAAGAGGCGGGCCTGGGCTGGATCGGCAAGAACAGCAACCTGATCCATCGCCGCCGGGGCTCCTGGATGCTGCTGGGCCACCTGCTCACCAGCCTCGACCTGCCGTCTGACCGCCCAGCCGAATCGCTGTGTGGCGCCTGCACCATCTGCATCGATGCCTGCCCCACCGGCGCCATCGACGAGCCCTTCGTGGTGGATGCCCGCCGCTGCCTGGCTTATCACACGATCGAGAACCGCGACGAAACTCTGCCGACGCCGATCGCCGGGCAGCTGCAGGGCTGGGTGGCCGGCTGCGACATCTGCCAGGAGGTCTGCCCCTGGAACCACCAGCCCCTGCCCATCGCCGGCGACGTGGACGTGCAGCCGCGCCCTTGGCTGCTGGATCTGCGCGGCGAGCAGGCCCTGAGCTGGAACGACGCCGACTGGGATCAGCGGCTGCGGGCCTCAGCCTTGCGGCGGATCCGGCCGGCGATGTGGCGGCGCAACATCCGGGCGGCGCTGGCGGCCGGTTGGGGACAACGGGGGATGGCTCCCTAGGCTGGAGCGATTCGGGGTGATTCCGTGGGCCGGCGGTTCTGGCGACTGTTTTCCTCCCTCTGCCTGGCCTTGCCACTGACGGTGCTCCCCACACCGGCCAAGGCGCTGGTGCCGTTCGTGTACCTACCCCAGGAGAAGGAACTGGAGGGGGCGGGGCTGGGCATCGCCCAGGCGGCGGCGCGGCTGCTGCGCCTCGGCCAAGCCGAAGATGCCGCCCGGCTGGCAGAGCTGACGGTGCGGCTGCTGCCGGATGACCCCCGCGGCTGGGTGCTGCTGGCGGAGGCGGAGCTACGCAGCAACCAGACGGAGAAGGCGGTGTTGGCCCTGGCCCGGGCCAAGCAGCTGGATCCGAACAACGCCGGCATCTGGTTCGCCGAAGGCTCCCTGGCCCTGCGCAACGGCAAGCCCCAGGACGCCATCGGCCTGCTGCGCAGGGGGATTGAACTGGACGGAAAGAACGCCGGTGCCTACTTCGATCTCGGCAATGCCCAGATCCTGCTGGGCAACACCCAGGAAGCCCTGGGGTCGTTCGAGAAGGCCGCGGGGCTGCGCAAGGACTTCTGGGAGGCGATCAACAACCAGGGCCTGGTGCTGTTTGAGAGCGGCCGCACCGCCGACGCCATCGGCCGCTGGCAGCGGGTGCTGAAGATCAAGGCAGACATCGCCGAAACCTCCCTGGCCATGGCGGCGGCCCTGTTCGAGCGCGGACCGGCGGAGAGGGCCCAGGCCCTGAAGCTGGCCGAAAGCGCCCTGGCGGAGGAGCCCAACTACGTGAAAGACAGCTTCCAGAAGGAGCAGCTGTGGGGGCCGCGGCTGCGGGCGGTGACCGCCCAGCTGCTGGCCCTGCCGGAGCTGAAGGCCGCAGTGGAGCGGGCCCAGGCCAATGCCACCGCCGGTGACGGCAACGGCAACGGCGGCAGCAGCGACGACTCCTGAGCGGGTTGCCACGGGCACCATCTGTAGGCTGAGCGCCCTGAGCCGCAGACATCAAGGACCGGATGCCGGACGAGCGCGTCCAACCGATCGCCCTGCATCAGGAGATGCAGCGCTCCTACCTCGAGTACGCGATGAGCGTGATCGTGGGGAGAGCCTTGCCGGACGTGCGCGATGGGCTCAAGCCGGTGCAGCGCCGCATCCTGTTCGCGATGCACGAGCTGGGGCTGACCCCGGACCGGCCGTACCGCAAGTGCGCCCGGGTGGTGGGCGACGTGCTGGGCAAGTACCACCCCCACGGTGACCAGGCGGTTTACGACGCCCTGGTGCGGCTGGTGCAGACCTTCGCCAGCCGCCACCCGCTGCTGGATGGCCACGGCAACTTCGGCTCGGTGGACGACGATCCACCGGCCGCGATGCGGTACACAGAAACCCGGCTGGCTCCGATCGCCAACGAGGCGATGCTCGATGAGATCGGCAGCGACACAGTCGATTTCGCCTCCAACTTCGATGGCTCCCAGCAGGAGCCGACGGTGCTGCCCGCCCAGCTGCCCTTCCTGCTGCTCAACGGCTGCACCGGCATCGCCGTGGGCATGGCCACCAGCATCCCCCCCCACAACCTGGGCGAGGTGGTGGAGGCGCTGATCGCCCTGATCCGCAAGCCCGATCTGGCGGAGGAGAAGCTGCTGGCGATGGTGCCGGGCCCGGATTTCCCCACCGGTGGCGAGGTGCTGCTGGGCAGCGGCGTGCGCGACACCTACGTGACCGGGCGCGGCAGCATCCCGATGCGGGGCGTGGCCCACATCGAGGAGGTGCAGCCCGGCAAGGGGCGCCACCGCCGCGGCGCCGTGGTGGTGACGGAACTGCCGTACCAGCTGAGCAAGGCGGGCTGGATCGAGAAGCTGGCCGAGCAGGTGAACGACGGCAAGATCGGTGGCATCGCCGACATCCGCGACGAGAGCGACCGCGATGGGATGCGGGTGGTGATCGAACTGCGGCGCGATGCCGAGCCCCAGAAGGTGCTGGAGGAACTGCAGCGGCGCACGGCCCTGCAGAGCAATTTCGGCGCCATCCTGCTGACGCTGGTGAACGGCCAGCCCCAGCAGCTGAACCTGCGCCAGCTGCTGCTGCGGTTCCTGGAATACCGGGAGCTGACGATCCTGCGGCGCACCAACCATGCGCTGAAACGCTGCGAAGACCGGCTGGAGGTGGTGCAGGGGCTGACCAAGGCCCTCGACGACCTCAAGCGGGTGATCGCGATGATCAGCGAGGCACGGGATGCCGCCACCGCCCGGGCCAGCCTGCAGG
>JBBQIH010000198.1:0-5435 GCA_038324725.1 Cyanobacteriota bacterium
TGGCCCCTGGCGCCGGGGCGGGATTTCAGACACTGGGCAGCCCCTTTGCGGCCGAGCACGAAGGGGAGCGGATTGAAATCGATCGCGTTCTGCAGGAACACCGCCCAGTTGGGGGTGATGGCGAAATCGTGCAGAAACGCAAATCCAGGAAAGCTGTGGCTGGAGTCGGCCAGAAGGATGCCCGCCTCAGGACCTTCGGCGGCGAACTCCATCAACCGCACCGTGCTGCGGGGACCGGCCTTCACCCCGAAGGTGACCATTCGGGATGCCTCATGGTGGCCGGGGTCGAAGCGGGGGTGGGCACTGAAGGCCTCACCTGGCTTGAGGACCCCATCCAGCAAGCTCAATCCCCGCGTTTCGAGGCTGAGCGGATCCAGGGAATGGGGGGAGCTGGCTTCCCAGAGGGCGAGGAGCTGATCGCCGAGCCGCACCACATGCGTGTTGGCGATGTTCTTGAGCCGCAGGTCAAAGGCATTGGCGAGGGCCCCACCCGGCTTGGGCGTGCCGAACACGCCGCGGTACAGATAGGCGCCGGCCTTCTCCTCCTCCAGCCAGGCCTCAGTGCGCACGAAGCGATTGCTGAGCTGGGCGTCGCCGGCATTAAACCTCAGGGCGGTGATCATCCCGTCGCCGTCGAAGGGGTGATGGACCCAGTGACCGCCCCGTTCCAGCCGGCCAGGGCCATTGCGGTACAGGGTGCCGTTCAGCTCGGCAGGGATCTCGCCCCGGCTGGCCACCAGAGAAACATCAGTGAGCTCCTCGCTGACATTGCAGAAGGAGCTGGCCCAGTCGGAGCGCTCGTAGGCAGGCGAGGCCGCGGCAGCAGGAGAAGCAACGGTCATCAGAACAGCCCACGGGAGGTACGACGCCAGGCGCCTTCCCCATTATCAGGTAACGGAGTGTGAAGACGTGGGCGGAAGACCCGACCTCAGCCCTCGCAGGGCGGCTCCACGACCGGGCAGGGGGGCTGGGAAACCGCACACGGAGCCGCCATGGCCTGGCTCAGCTGGCAATCACCAGCACGGGCCGGCGCGGCCACGGCAACGGCCGCAGCGAGACCCGCCACAAGCAGGAAGAGCTGTCGCATGGGACTTATCCGCATCTTGTGATGCTAGTCGCCACTCGACGGGTTGCCTCCAACCTGCCCAGCGCGCTCCAGTACCCCCTTGCTGCTGGGCACGGCACCGCTGCGGCGGGGGTCGATCTCCACGGCCTGATCGAGGGCCCGAGAGAACGCCTTGAACGCGGCCTCCACAATGTGGTGGGAATTCAGCCCCGCCAGCTGGCGGATGTGGAGGGTGAGGCCGGCGTTGTTGGCCACCGCCACGAAGAACTCCCGCACCAGCTCTGTGTCGTAAGTACCGATGCGCTGGGCGGGGATGGCCAGCTCATAGCTGAGGTGGGGCCTGCCGGAGCAGTCAAGAGCCACCTGCACCAGGGCCTCATCAAGGGGCGCCAGGAAATGGCCGAAACGCCGGATGCCACGCCTGTCCGCCAGGGCCTGGGCCAGGGCCTGCCCCACGGCGATGCCCACATCCTCATTGGTGTGGTGGTCGTCAATGTGGGTGTCGCCCCTGGCGGTGATCTCCAGATCCAGCAGGCCATGGCTGGCGAGCTGGTGGAGCATGTGGTCGAGGAAGGGAACGCCGGTGGCCACCTGGCAGCGCCCGGTGCCATCGAGATTGAGGGCCACGTGCACATCGGTCTCGCCGGTGACGCGATGGATCTCGCCGGTGCGATCAGGACCGGGTCGCGAAGAGCTGATGGTCACGCGGGCGAAGACAACGGGCCAGATCTGAATCATGCCAAACCTCTCGCAGCCACGCCCTGACGGCCGTAAGCGCACATGGTGTGCAGCGCTACGGCACGGGACCTCCGGGAATGGTGAGGTGTGGCGTATGCCGACATGTCCTGGTGCCATCCTCGACCAGCTGCGCGCCGGGCACCAGCGCTTTCTTGATGGTCATGCGCTCCACCCCCACAGCGATCGCCTGCGGATGCTGGAGGTGGAGACTGGCCAGAATCCCGTGGCTGCCGTGCTGGGCTGCGCCGATTCGCGGGTGCCGGTGGAACTGCTGTTCGACACAGGCTTCGGCGATCTGTTCGTGGTGCGGAATGCCGGCACCATGAGCACTGTGGCCGCGATCGCCTCGCTCGAATACGCCGTGAGCTATCTGGAGGTGCCGGCGATCGTGGTACTCGGCCATGCCGGCTGCGGGGCGGTGGCTGCGGCCTTCGACAGGGAGCTCAGCCTGACACCGAGCCTGGCCCAGGTGGTGGGTCAGCTGCGAATGGAGCTGTTCAGCCTCGGCGGCGAACACAACCTGGAGGAGGCCTGTCGCCACCACACCCTCAATGCGGCCCGCAACCTCGTAGATTCCAGCGTCATGCTCACCGACAGGCTCAGGTCCGGCCGCCTGCAGGTGGAGGCGGCGTACTACAACCTGCACACCACCAGCATCGAGTGGATGGGCGCCGTGATGCCGATGCCGCAGGGGTGAATCGGCGGCTATGGGCCCATCCAGTCGCAGGCTTCAGCAACAGACTAGGCGAGGCAGGATGCTCCCAAGGTGGTCAACGTGGAGGTTGATTCTCCCTGAAACTTCACCAGCCGGCTCCAGAGCGATAAGGATGTTTGAAGTCATGGGACATAGCCAACAACAATCCAGGTGACTTGCCACGTCCGCCAAAGACGAACAAACCAAGTTCATCACCCTAAACTCCCTGCAACAGAGGCGACAGCCAAGGAAAGCGTGAATCGGCAGCGACCGTTCTTGATGCCTTCATCCAGGCTAGTCTGCTCGTACGCAAACTCAGTGCAATGCCAGGCGCATCCCTAACGACACCCACGAACGGCCAGAGCGTAACTGAGGGAAACCTGAAGCTGGTTTATGTGCTTACAACAGATTGCAATGACTCCTATGCCGATATGGCCCTGGTCTCAATGCTGTCCGTTGGCCTATCCAACCCTGACATACCAATTTCCCTTTTGGTTGACTCGCAAAGCCTAGATGCACTGCAAGCAAACAGGCACAAGATCCTGCAGATAGGCGCCTCTGTCGTTGCTGTCGACACTCCTCAAGGCTCAGCTGTCTTTCGCAGTCGCTGGATGAAAACGCAGGTTGGGCATCTGGTTCGTGGCAATGTAATTTATCTTGATGCAGACACACTTGTGAGAAAACCGATTGGTGCCCTGAGACAAAATGGAGTCGTTTTCAGTGCTGTAGCTGATGCTCCAGGCTTGGAACCATGTGAAGACCCTCGGAGACTGAGTATCAGCCAAGCCATGGGATGGAGCCCGGAGCATACCTACTACAACAGCGGCCTTTTTTACTATGAGTCAACGCCAGAAGTTGATCGCTTCTTTGCGAAGTGGCATGCGCTCTGGCATGACGCAAAGAGCGAAACAAAATTCAAAGATCAGCCATCCTTCAATGCCGCGATCAGCCTCGCCGAGTTTGAGATTGTTGAGCTGAGCGAAACCAACAATCACCAGATCACACTTTCATGGACCAATTGTCATCAAAGCAACATTTGGCACTTCTGGGAGTCAAGCAGGATGAGTGGCGACATCCTTGAGGAGCTGACCACTCTTTCGGCTGATCTGCCGATCAATCAATTGAGCGAGAAGGTGCAAAAAGCGATGACAAAGTGCACTCCTGCTGCCCACTCCAATCGACTGGCAGCTGTCATGGATCTGCTGTCCATTGATACAGAATTACAAAGGAAGCTATTGATCCAAAAATCAAGACTCTCAACTACAGAATTCCTGCTATGGACCCTTCAGAAACTGGTGGGTCGTAGGCCACAAAAGTGATGAAGCTGAATCCATCTGGAAGCGATCAACGTATTCTTATCATCTCCAGCATTGGTTGTGGCGCGCCGATGGCTGGCAACCGAGAACGCCTCAAAAGGCTATTAATGAAGTTACGCGAACTGGGTTTAGAAATTCATTTCGCTGGCGTTGACTTGACCGCTTCCGAGAAATCCGCCACGGAACCATATGTGGATCGGTGGGTCTTTGACTTCTCCTGTTACTCCTCCGGAGCTTTCTTTCAGCGATTGATTGGAAGGGCCAAGCGTGCCTGCCGGGAAGTCATTTCACAACTGCTTCCGGAAGAAACAAAGCATAATCTAGATTTGGATCAATGGTTTCATCCTTCCTGGCTCAAGCAGGCACGCGAACTTCAGCGACTACGGGGATATTCGAAGGTGATGGTGATGTATGTTTGGAATTCCGCATTTCTAGACGCTTTCCCATCAACATGCCTGAAGCTAATCGATACTCACGATATTTTTAGCAACAGAAACGCAAGACTTCTTCGGATCGGGCTGAATGCAAGTAATCACTGGTTTTCCGTAAGCCGTAATGGGGAACGCAGGGGCCTTCTCAGGGCAGATGTAATCCTAGGAATTCAGAAGGAAGAATCAGCCTATTTTCGAGAGCTAGTCTCAGGGCGAAAGCAGGTTTATACTGTCACGCATTTCACCTCAATCAGAGAATCCAGGTTTGATCAAAACGCAGATTTGCGATTTGGATTTGTGGCTTCCGATGCTCCTTTGAATATCATCAGCTGCCATTGGTTCCTGACACATGTATGGCCTACCGTGCGTGCAGAATGTCCGTGGGCCATTTTCGTTGTGGCAGGAAAGATATCTCGTTCACTGGAGCCATCTCCGGGAGTCGAACGGCTTGGCATGGTTGAGGATCTTCAATCCTATTATCAATCAATACTATTTGCAATCAACCCTTCTCAGGCAGGCACAGGCTTGAAGATAAAAACCGTGGAGGCCCTGGCCTATGGCCGCTGCGTTGTTTCAACACCATCAGGAGCCGAGGGTCTCGCTGAGTGCCTGGGCGAACAGCTTCAAGTTGCCTCCTCTGCCGATGCCTTCGCGCGCCTCATGATCCAATTTCTGGTTGATCCAGCACGGATTCGTCTGGCAGGGCCGCAGGCCTGCACACTTCTGCGGACAATCAACGAGAATTCCACTCAAGCGCTTCTCGAAGCCCTCCAGTGAAGCGCCAGCCACCTCTTCATTGCCTCACATCCCCATGATGCAATACCCCGCATCCACGTAGATCACCTGGCCGGTGATGCCGCTGGCCAGGGGGCTGGCCAGGAAAGCCGCGGTGGACCCCACCTCGTCCTGGGTGACGGTGCGTCGCAGGGGGGCTTTCGCCTCGACGTTGTGGATCATGTCGAGGATGCCGCCGATCGCTGAGCTGGCCAGGGTGCGGATCGGGCCGGCGCTGATGGCATTCACCCGCACCTGCTTCTCGGGTCCCAGCTCCGCCGCCAGGTACCGCACCGAGGCCTCGAGGGCGGCCTTGGCCACACCCATCACGTTGTAGTTGGGGATGGCCCGCTCGGCGCCCAGATAGCTGAGGGTGATCACGCTGGCCCCCTGGCTGAACAGGGGCTTGGCGTGGC
>JBBQIH010000199.1:0-5274 GCA_038324725.1 Cyanobacteriota bacterium
CGCGGCGGAGGATCCTGAATTCGAAACGTTCTACACCAAGAACATCCTGCTCAACGAAGGTCTGCGCGCCTGGATGGCCCCCGCCGACCAGCCGCACGAAAACTTCATCTTCCCTGAAGAGGTTCTGCCCCGTGGAAACGCCCTTTAATTCCGGTCTCATTTCGGTCGGGGGCAAGGACCTCGACTCCACCGGCTATGCCTGGTGGGCTGGCAATGCCCGACTGATCAACCTCTCCGGCCGTCTGCTGGGTGCCCACGTGGCCCATGCGGGCCTAATGGTCTTCTGGGCCGGCGCCATGATGCTGTTCGAGGTGAGTCACTTCACCTTCGACAAGCCCATGTACGAGCAGGGCTTGATCCTGTTCCCCCACGTCGCCACCCTCGGCTACGGCGTTGGCCCAGGCGGTGAGGTCACCGACCTCTACCCCTTCTTCGTGGTCGGGGTTCTGCACCTGATCAGCTCTGCCGTGCTCGGCCTTGGCGGCCTTTATCACGCCCTGCGCGGTCCTGAGATCCTGGAGAACTACTCCTCGTTCTTCTCCCAGGATTGGCGTGATAAGAACCAGATGACCAACATCATTGGCTATCACCTCATTCTTCTTGGTGTGGGTGCCCTGCTGTTGGTGTTCAAGGCCATGTTCTTCGGCGGTGTCTACGACACGTGGGCACCGGGTGGTGGTGATGTGCGCCTGATCAGCAACCCCACCCTCAGCCCCGGCGTCATCTTCGGCTATCTCACCCGTGCCCCCTTCGGTGGCGAGGGCTGGATCATCGGTGTCGACTCGATGGAGGACATCATCGGTGGTCACATCTGGATCGGCCTGATCTGCATCTTCGGAGGCATCTGGCACGTCATCACCAAGCCCTTTGGCTGGGTGCGCCGCGCCTTCATCTGGAATGGTGAGGCCTATCTGAGCTACAGCCTCGGTGCGCTGAGCTTCATGAGCTTCATCGCCTCCTCCTACATCTGGTTCAACAACACCGCCTACCCCTCGGAGTTCTACGGCCCCACCAACGCCGAATCCTCCCAGGCCCAGAGCTTCACCTTCCTGGTGCGCGACCAGCGCATGGGCGCCAACATCGGTTCCGCCATGGGCCCAACCGGCCTGGGCAAGTACCTGATGCGCTCACCAACCGGCGAGATCATCTTCGGTGGTGAAACCATGCGCTTCTGGGACTTCCGCGGTCCCTGGCTGGAGCCCCTGAGAGGCCCCAACGGTCTGAGCCTTGACAAGCTCCAGAACGACATCCAGCCCTGGCAGGTGCGTCGGGCGGCCGAGTACATGACCCACGCCCCCAACGCCTCGCTCAACTCCGTCGGCGGGATCATCACCGAGCCCAACTCGGTGAACTTCGTCAACATCCGCCAGTGGTTGGCCTCCACACAATTTGTGCTGGCCTTCTTCTTCCTGGTCGGTCACCTGTGGCATGCGGGTCGCGCCCGCGCCGCCGCCGCAGGCTTCGAGAAAGGCATCGACCGTCAGGCCGAGCCCACCCTGGCCATGCCGGATCTCGACTGATGGCTGGCGGGGAATCCTCTCCAGAGGTTCCCGTCCAATCAGTCCTTCCTCCAGCCTCCGCCCATGGTCGGAGGCTTTTTATTGGCCATTTTTATCCCCCTGGCTCATTATGATTAGGCGGAAAACTTGCCCTTGGAAGATCGGATGGGAGATCCTTCCCGTACAGAAGCTCAGAGCCTGTGGAGGAGGGTTTTCGGCAAGATGCATCGCTCACCGCGCACAATCAGGGCGTTGCTGGGTCCCAGGGTTAAGCGCCAAGTCAAGGCCATTCAGAAGCGCCTCCATCTGCGCAAGTTCTCAAGAGCAGGCGCATCGTTGCGACGTCAGAACCCGAACGCCGAAGGACTGGTTCTGAACACGCGGATGGTGGATGCCACGATCCCATCGATCGCCCACTGGGCAGACTGGAGCCTGACGAAGTATGGCTTCAACGGACATCTCGGCACACAACCCAAACTCATCTATGTCAAGGCCGTTCCAGAATGCCTGGATCTGTTCCTGCAACGCTATCTCCCGCTCCTCAAGCCCTCGACTCGCTTCGTCCTGATCTCAGGCGATGCCGACCACACCCTGCCCCAACAAGTCGATCAGCGGTTTCCTGATTACATCGGCTCAGGGCTCCAGCAGCGCCTTTTGCGACTTCTGGATGATCCAAGGCTGCTGCATTGGTACGCAGAAAATCTTGACACGCCCTTGGCCGGCGTGACGCCGATTCCGCTGGGTTGGTTCAAGAGTGACGGCCATGTCATCTATCGGCAGACCATTACCGAAGCAGCACCGATCGCTATCCGGGCAAGGCCCCTCAAAGTCTTCTGCGCCCATCACATCCGCAAAGGTCCGCAGTGGAATAACAGAAAGCAGGTCACACTTCTGGCGAGAGAGAAATGGTGTGACTTCGTTGATGTACACGAGCAGATTCCCTACGATGAGTTCTTCCAAACCCTCAAGGCTTATCCCTTCGTGATCTGCGCCGGGGGCGGCGGACTCGACCCCTCACCGAAAGCCTGGACGGCGCTCTTGGCCGGCGCGATCCCGATCATTGAGAGGAATACGACCACGGCCGCCTACGAAGACCTGCCTGTGGTCTATGTCGATAACTGGGACCGGCAGAGTCTCGATCCCGCCCGGCTGCAAGCCTGGCTGGAACACTTGCATCCCCAGTTCGAGGATCCAGCAAGGCGCCGCACCGTGCTTGAAAAAATGTCCATGGCCAGCTGGCTGTGCCGGATCCGCGCCCATCACCCAGGCGACTGACCGAGCGCCCCGTAGCCAAGCCAACGCCGCAGCAGGGGCAGGCTGAGCCCGATCACGTTGCTGAAGCAGCCCTCGAGCCGTTCCACCACCAGGCCACCGCGACCCTCGAGGGCAAAGCCACCGGCACAGGCCAAGGGTTCGCCAGTGGACACGTAGGTTTCGATGGCGGCGTCGCTGAGCGCGGCGAAATGCACACGGGTGGTCACCACCGCCAGCTGCGGGGCCGGGCTGCCGCCAGGGGTGGGTCGCCGCACCAGGGCATGGCCGGTGTGCAGATCGCCCCAACCACCGGCCATGCGCCGCCAGCGGGCCACGGCCTCGGCGGCATCCCGGGGCTTGCCCCACACCTCCTGCTCCACCACCAACAGGGAGTCGCAGCCCAGCACCCCCATGGACGGCCACGCCACCTCGGAGCCCAGCGTGGTCGCCACGGCGAGGGCTTTGGCGAGGGCCAGCCGTTGCACAAGCTGCAAAGGATCCTGCTCCTGGAACCCCTCCTCATCCACGCCACTCAGCTGGACCCGATGAGGCACTCCGGCCTGCTCCAACAGGCGACGCCGGGCGGGGGAAGCGGAAGCCAGCAGGAGCAAGGGAGCTGACGGCAAGGGTCTCCAGCCTGCCCGTCGATTGGGGAGAATGGGGCCATGGCACAAGCCGACAACGAGTCCCGTTCGCTGGCGCGGGCCGCCCTCTCGCTTCGCTGTCTTCCCTTCCGCCGTGGTTTCTACGAGGCGGTGGGAGCCAACCCCCTCAGCAGTGAGGAGCTCGCCCGGCAAGCCGATCCGGCCGTCCCCCTCAGCTTCGTTCCCCTCAGCAGCGAACGGGCTGAGGACCATTTCCTCTGGCTGATCCGACTGGGGGTGCTGCGGCGGGAAGTTGACGGTCAGGGACTCACCGAGCGGGTGCGGCTGACGCCCATGGGCCGCCAGGTGCTGCGGCGCTGGCCCGGCGAGATTCCCCGGGCGGGCCGACGGGATCGGATCCTGGAGGCGCTGAGCCGCCACCGCCCCCGCCTTTGACCCGCCCCCATCCCGACTCCCCCCAACCGCTGATGGTGCTGGGCACCAGTAGCGGTGCCGGCAAATCGCTGATGACCGCTGCCCTCTGCCGGGTGCTGCGGCGCCGGGGGGAACAGCCCCTGCCCTTCAAGGGGCAGAACATGAGCCTCAACGCCTGGGTCGACCATCAGGGCGGTGAAATGGCCTACTCCCAGGCCCTGCAAGCCTGGGCCGCGGGCCTGGAGCCGCGGGTGGCGATGAACCCGGTGCTGCTCAAGCCCAGGGGCGACAGCACCAGTGAGGTGATCCATCTGGGCCGCTCGGTGGGCACGGCCCGGGCGGAGCACTATTACCGCGACTGGTTCCGGCCCGGCTGGGCGGCCATCCAGACGGGCTTGGCGGAGCTTCAGGCCGCCCACCCCGGCGGGCGGCTGGTGCTGGAGGGGGCCGGCAGCCCGGTGGAAGTGAATCTGCAGGCCAGGGACCTGACCAACCTGCGGCTGGCCCAGTACCTGCGCGCCCGCTGCCTGCTGGTGGCGGACATCGAGCGGGGTGGCGTCTTCGCCCAGATCATCGGCACCCTGGCCCTGTTGCGGCCGGTGGAGCGCCCCCTGATCGGCGGCTTGCTGATCAACCGTTTCCGTGGCCGCCGTTCCCTGTTCGATGCAGGCCGCCACTGGCTGGAGCAGGAGACCGGCCTGCCCGTGCTCGGTGTGATGCCCTGGCTCGATGAGCTGTTCCCGCCGGAAGACTCGCTTGATCTGCTGGAGAGAGGCAGCCGCAAGCCCCGCAGTGAGTTGAGCATCACGGTGCTGCGACTGCCCTCCCTGAGCAACTTCTCCGATCTCGACCCGCTGGAGGCGGAGAGCAGCGTGCAGCTGCAGTGGCGGCGGCCAGGGGAGCCGCTGGATCAGCCCGATGCGGTGATCCTGCCCGGCAGCAAGCAGACCCTGCGGGACCTGGCGAGCCTGCGCAGCAGCGGTATGGCGGAGGAGCTGCTGGCCTACGTGGCCCGGGGGGGGCAACTGTTCGCCCTCTGCGGTGGTCTGCAGATGCTGGGCCAGGAGCTGCACGACCCCGAGGGGCTGGAGGGGGATCGGGCCGGGGAAAAAGTGGCCGGGCTGGGCCTGCTGCCCCTGGGCACCGTGTTCCAGGGCCGCAAGGCCCTGCGGCAGCGACGCAGCCGGGCCCTCTGGCCCCCGGGACCGGGCGAACCGCCCCTGGTGGAAGGGTTCGAGCTGCATCAAGGGCGGAGCGAGCCAACGGATCAGGCCGGCTGCGCCCCACTGGCGGAGGACGGCCAGCTGGGCTGGTGGGCGGCCTCAGGGACCCAGGGCGGTCTGGTGGCGGGCACCTACCTCCACGGCATCTTCGAGAACGGCCCTTGGCGCCGGCGCTGGCTGAACCAGCTGCGCCAACGGCGCCAGCTGCCGCCCCTGGAGGAGAACCAACCCCACCACGCGCGCCAGCGGGA
Organism: Cyanobacteriota bacterium; assembly: GCA_038324725.1. Classification (GTDB taxonomy): domain Bacteria; phylum Cyanobacteriota; class Cyanobacteriia; order PCC-6307; family Cyanobiaceae; genus Cyanobium. The sequence goes on from JBBQIH010000199.1 coordinate 5,247, forward strand.
CGCCCTGCTCGACCGCCTCGCCGACGCC
>JBBQIH010000200.1:0-5251 GCA_038324725.1 Cyanobacteriota bacterium
GTTGTCCGTTTTGCTCGTGTCGCAGAAGAACAGAAACCATTGCGCTCCAGCTGGCCTTGCATCCCGACAAACGGGCTGATGGACACGCGAGCCACTGGCAAACCTGTTTGATCCCTGATGCGGCCCAGTGTTCGGCAGCGAAGACCTCACCGGAGTGCTGGTCGAGCCGGCGGCCTGAGCCAGCCCCGTTGTGAATTTCAGGCCTTCCCTCCCGAGGGGGGATGGTCCTGGATGGCCTCCCAAGCCGGAACAAGAACCTGTCGGCCAATTGCCTGCAACTCGTTTCGTAACAACTAGGCTGCCGATTCCGATTGCTGATTACGACGGATGGGTCCATTCGGGCTCATTCCAGCTCCATTCCTTCAGCCCCGCGACATGCCAGTTCCCCATGACACCGCCGCTGACGCGGCCTTCAAGCAAGGGCCCTCGCTGCCGGGCCTGGAGGAGCAGATCCTGGCCTCTTGGGTGCTCAACGCCTTCCCCTGGACCCGGGCCGTTCGCCGCGGTGAGATCCTCAGCCGCGAAAGGGTGACCAACGGAGCGATCCTCGAAGCGATTGCCGACGGCGCCCCCCGCACCCTGCTGGATCTGGGCTGTGGCGAAGGCTGGCTGGCCCATCACTGTGCCCGCCGGGGCATCGCGGTGCTCGGCACCGACGCCGTGGCCGAGCTCACCGCCATCGCCGCCGACGGGGCCCCGGCCGGCGCCCGCTTCCTGACGCTCACCTACCAGCAGATCGCCGCCGGAGACCTCCAGCAACGCTTCGACATGGTGGTGGCCAACTTCTCCCTGCTCGGGGATCGCACCGTCGACGAGTTGTTGGCGACCCTGCCACGGCTGCTCACTCCCCAGGGCTGCCTGCTCCTGCAGACCACGCACCCCCTGCTGGTCTGCGCCAACTATCCGTACCAGGACGGATGGCGAGAGGGCTCCTGGTCCGGTTTCTCTCCAGCCTTCCGATTGCCAGCTCCCTGGTACTTCCGCACCCTGGAATCGTGGATGCGGCTCTTTCGGCGCCATGGGCTGGTCGTCCAGAAGTTGCTCGAACCGTTGGATCCACTCACCGACCAGCCCGCTTCGGTCATCTTTCGCATCACCGCCTCAGCCGCCGCCTGAACGGCGTGGCCGTCGATTCAGCGCAGGCAGGCCATCGGATGGCGGGGCGCCACGCCCAGGGCCTTGGCCACCCCGGGATGGCACACCGCCCCATCCACGGTGTTCAGTCCGGAAAGCAGTTCGGGCCGGTCGGTGACCGCCTCGAGCAGCCCCCTCCCCGCCATCACCAGGATGTAAGGGAGGGTGACGCTCACCAGGGCTTCGGTGGAGGTGAAAGGCACGGCGCCGGGCATGTTGCCCACGGCGTAGTGCTGCACGCCGTGGATGCTCACCACCGGATCGGTGTGGGTGGTTTCGCGGCTGGTGGCGATGCAGCCCCCCTGGTCGATGGCCACGTCGACGATCACCGACCCCGGCCGCATGCGCTGCACCACCTCCTCCGCCACCAGGGTGGGGGCCCGGCCGCCGGGCAGGAGCACGGCACCGATCAGCAGGTCGGCCCCCGGCACCAGCCGCTCAATCAGGCTGCGGCTGCTGACCAGGCCCGTCATCCGGCCGCGGCGGGCGGATTCCAGCCCCCGCAGGCGGTGCGGCGAGCGATCCAGCAGAAACACCTCCGCATCCATGGCCGCGGCGATGCGGGCCGCGTTCCAGCCCACGGTGCCGGCCCCCAGCACCACCACCCGGGCCGGCCGCACGCCGGTGCAGCCCCCGATCAACACACCACGCCCCCCGTGGGGCTTCTCCAGCAGGTGGGCCCCCACCTGGGCCGCCAGCCGGCCAGCCACCTCGCTCATCGGCGCCAGCAGCGGCAGGCTGCCATCCTCGAGTTGCACCGTCTCGTAGGCCAACGCCGTGGTACCCGCCTCCAGCAGGGCCTGGCCCACCTCGGGGTAGGCCGCCAGGTGCAGGTAGGTGAACAGCACCAGGTCGCTGCGCAGGAAGCCGAATTCCTGCGGCTGGGGCTCCTTCACCTTCACCACCAGGTGGGCGGCCCAGGCCTCCTCACAGCTGACCAGGCGGGCGCCGGAGGCGCGGTAGTCGTCGTCGCTGATGCCGGCCCCCAGGCCCGCCCCCTCCTGGACGCGTACCTCCATGCCCTGGGACACCAGCTCATGGACGCCGTCGGGGGTGAGGGCCACCCGCTGCTCGTCGCGCTTGATTTCCGTGGGCACACCGATGCTCGCCATCGGAGAGGCCAGGGGTGCCGGGCCGGGAGCTGGCATGGGCCAAGAAGAATTGCCGCCCGGAGGCGATCGTGGCCAAACCCTAGGCCGAGGCGATGGGCATCCGCCAGCCACTGCCGAAGGCCCGGTCGCTCACCTTGAGCACCGGCGCCGCCTGGCGGCGTTTGAACTCGGCCCGCCGCAGCAACCCGGCCACCCGCGCCACCAGCTCCCGGTCGGCCCCCTGGGTCACCAGCTCCTCCGGCGTGCGCATCTCCTCGATACAGGCCTTCAGCAGGGGATCGAGCACCGCGTAGTCAGGCAGGGAATCGCTGTCGCGCTGGTCGGGGCGCAGCTCGGCGCTGGGGGGCTTGGTGCGGATCGCCGCGCCGATCAGCTCCCCATCGGGCGGCAGGCCGAGGGCGGCGCGGCAGGGGCCGGAGGCCGCCCCATCCAGCCAGTCACAGAGGCCGGAGATGGTGGTCTTGTAGAGGTCACCAATCACCGCCAGGCCACCGTTCATGTCGCCGTAGAGGGTGCAGTAGCCCACCGCCAGTTCCGATTTGTTGCCGGTGGAAAGCAGCAGACCCCCCTTCTCGTTGGCCACCGCCATCAGCAGCGTGCCCCGGATCCTGGACTGCAGGTTTTCCTCGGTGACCCCGCGCGGCGCCGCCCCCAGCTCGGGGGTGAGGCCGGCGGCGAAAGCCTCCATCAGCGGCGCGATCGGCAGGGTGGCGGTGCGCAGGCCGAGCCGCCCGGCCAGGGCGTCGGCATCGTCGAGGGAGCCGGCCGAACTGAAGGGGGAGGGCATCCGCAGCCCCTCCACCCGCTCAGGCCCGAGGGCCGCGGCGGCGATCACCGCCACCAGGGCCGAATCGATGCCGCCGCTCAGCCCCAGCAGGGCGCGCTGGAAGCCGCACTTGGCGGCGTAGTCGCGCACCCCCAGCACCAGCACCCGCAGCAGCTGCTCCCAGGGGTCCGGCGGCGCCGCGGGCGGTGTGGCTGTGGGGGCCCCGAGGGTGGTCGCCGCAGGGGGGGTGGCGTCCCAGACGCCCAGGTCCTCGGCGGCGCAGGCCAGCCGCAGCAACGGCCGCCCGGCCCCATCGACCACGAAGCTGGCGCCGTCGAAGACCAGCTCGTCGTTGCCGCCCACCTGGTTGAGGTAGACCACCGGCGCCTCAAGCCGGGCCGCCGCCCGGGCCGCCAGAGCCTGGCGCACCTCCCCCTTACCGCGGCCGAAGGGGGAGGCCGAAAGGTTGAGCAGCAGGTCGATCCGGCTCGGCACCAGATCAGCGATCGGATCCACCGCGTCCGGCCAGCGGCTGCGCAGGGTCTCCTCCACCCAGAGGTCCTCGCAGATGGTCAGACCCAGCCGCCAGGGGCGGCCACCGACCTCCAGCTCCAGCAGCGCCGGGGCGTCGCCGGGCAGGAAGTAGCGGCGCTCATCGAAGACGTCATAGGTGGGCAGCAGGCGCTTGCGACAGACATGGCGCCAGCGACCCCCCTGCACCAGGGCCAAGGCGTTGTACAGGCCAGGCTGGCGCCGGCCAACCGCCGGCTCGGCCACCCCGACCAGCAGGGCCAGATCGTGATGGCAGGCCGCCGCCAGGGACGCGAGCACCTGCTCCTGGCGCTGGATCAGGGCAGGCCGCAGCAGCAGGTCCCGCGGCGGGTAACCCCACAGCGACAACTCGGGGGTGAGCACCAGGTCGGCCCCGCCGGCGCGGGCCCGCTCGGCAGCCGCCAGGATCCCCTGGCCGTTGCCCTCCAGGTCGCCCACCAGGGGATTGAGCTGGGCCAGGGCGAGGCGCATCAGGGCTCGGAGAGGCCGTAAAGATTGTGCTGCAGCAGCACGGGCCAGAGTTCGGACGGTACCTGGGCCGGATCGGGCCGCTCCCGGATCCGGGAGCTGGCGCTGGGCGGGATCGCCAGGGGCAGCAGGTCGAGGCTGGCGCCCAGGCCCCGCAACCGTTCCAGATCCACCGCCTCCAGCGGCCAGCCCTCGCGGCGGGCGATGCCGAGCCGGCAGCCCCGCAGCAACGCGTCGGCCCGCTTCCAGCGGTGGATCTGGCCGGCCAGGTCGCTGCCCACCACAAACACCAGCTCCCGCTGGGGCCAGCGGGCCCGGGCCCGCTCCAGGGTCTCCACCGCCCAGGGGCTGCTGAGCTCCGGCTCGAGGCTGAGGCGGGGGTCGCCGATGGCACCCACCAGGGCGGCCAGCAGGGCGGTGCGCAGCTCCAGGGGGGCGCCGTGCTGCTTGAGGGGGTTGTCGCTGGCCCAGGTGACCACCTGGGGGAACAGACCCAGCAATCCCTCCAGCAGGGCCCTGTGGCCGCGGGTGGGGGGATCGGCGCTGGTGCCGAACAGGGCGAGACGGGTTGCGGGGGGGATCACGGCTGGAGACCGCCGCCGGCGGTCCGCTCCCCCCCCTCCTGCTGCCACTCGCTGAGCCAGCGGCGGGTTTCCGGATCCTGCCGCACCAGCCGGCGCAGCAGGGCCCCCGGCTGGCCGGCGGCGGTGGTGCTGCGCAGCAGTTCGGCGGCCGCCAGCCGACCCGTGCGCCGGGTGGTGTGCACCGCCAACGCCGCCTGGGCCAGGGCCACCGGGGCGGCCGGCGCCAGGCTCAGCCCGCCGCTCAGGGGCGCCGCCAGCAGCAGCAGTTGGCGCAAGCCGCCCAGCAGCAGCTGCAGGCCCAGCTGGGCGCCGCCCAACAGGGCGTTGTGGCCGCCCAGGCGGGTGAGCAGCGTGCGGGCGCCACCGCGGGTCATGGGCAGGCCGTAGAGCTGGCAGAGCTGGACCACCAGGGCGCTGTCGCAGGCCAGACCCCCAGCCAGATCGAGCAGCAGCAGGGGGTTGACCGCCACCCCGGTGGCCTTGAGGGCTGCAAAGCGACCGATCAGGCCCTGGGCCTGGCGGCGGCCATGGCGCAGGCGGCAGCGGTGCAGCGCCTGGCTGAAGCGGTCGGCGGCCCGCAGGGCATTGAGGGCCAGCAGCAGCTCCCCGTGACGTTCCAGCAGGCCGATGAGCTC
>JBBQIH010000201.1:0-5237 GCA_038324725.1 Cyanobacteriota bacterium
GCCGTAGCTGGCCAGGCTGGCCTGCAGACCCCGGGGCCGCACGGTGCCGCCGAAACCAGGCAGATCAGGGCACCACAGCGACCAGCGCGGCGCCAGTTCCCGCCTCAGGGGATGCCACAGCCGGCCCGCCAGCAGCCAGCCATGCACGCCCACCAGCAGGGGCCGATCGGAGCTGGCGGGGGAGACGCTCAGGACGGTCGCCGGAGGGATTCCCTACCCTGCCGTAGTCCGGCCTGCATCCGCCAGGATCTTCAGAACGCGTAGCCCTCACGCCGTGCCCGAGACCCTGCCGTTGATGACCGATCTCTACGGGTCCGCGCACCGGCTCTGCGCCACCCCCAATCCCAACCTGGAGCTGGTGCTCAGCCAGACGCGCCCGATCGACCTGATCGAACTCGAGGCGCTCTGCGACGCGGTGGGCTGGAGCCGCAGGCCCCTGCGGCGGGTGCGCAAGGCTCTCCAGCACAGTCTTCTCCAGGTGGGGCTCTGGCGCCATGACGCCCGCTTGCCGCGGCTGGTGGGCTTCGCCCGCTGCACCGGCGACGGGGTCGTGGAGGCCACCGTCTGGGATGTGGCCGTTCATCCCCGCTACCAGGGGGCCGGCCTGGGCAAGGAGCTGATGGACTATGTGCTCGAGCAACTGCGGTCGATGGGGATTGATCGGGTCAGCCTGTTCGCCGACCCTGGTGTGGTGGGCTTCTACGCCGCTCAGGGTTGGGAGTTGGAGCCGCTGCAGCGCCGCTGTGCCTTCTGGTATGCCCCCTGAGCGGCGGGGGCGTAGTAACGCTCGGCGAGCTGCGCCGCTGGCGCCCCACGGCGCCAGGCGCGCCTGAGTCGGGCGTTGGCGAGCACCGTCTGCCACACCCCCAGCCGCTGCCAGCGCCGGCCGTTCACCTGCAGGGCAGGGGTGAGGGTGCGGATTCTGGCCTGGCGCCGCAGGCGCTCAACGAACTCAATGTCTTCCATCAGCGGCAGCGGCGCCACCCCACCGGCGGCGTCATGGAGCCGCTTGGCCAGCAGCAGTCCCTGGTCGCCGTAGGGCAGCTGGCGCCAGCGGCTGCGCAGCTCCACCGCCAGCTCCACCAGGCGCAGAGCCGGCCCATCGCCGGCGATACGCAGCCGGAAGGCCCAGGCGCTGGTCTCGCCGGCCGCGATCGCCGCTGTGATGGCCCGGGCCCACCCCGGCGGCAGACGCACGTCTCCGTGCAGCAGCAACAGCCAGGATCCGGCGCTGTGGGCCACTCCGGCGGCCAGCTGGCCGCCTCGGCCGCTGCCGTCGTGGAGCACCCGGGCGCCAGCCAGGGCGGCCAGCTGCGGGGTGCCATCCCGGCTGCCCCCATCCACCACCAGCACCTCCAGCACCAGCTCGGGTGCCGTGGCCAGATCCGCCAGCAGGGCGGGCAGGCCCCGGCTCTCGTCGCGGGCGGCGATCACCACGCTCAGGGGCGGCCTCATCGCCATGGGTCCAGGTCGGCAGGGCGGTCGAGATCGTGGCGCTCCGCCAGCAGGGCCGTGGCCAGGCCGGCCTGCCCGGCCAGCCGCAGGGTCTGCGCCAGCACCCGGTCGCTGCCCCAGTCGATGCCCGTGAACAGCTGGGGCGCGGCCCGGCGCCGGCCGATCAGCCAGTACCCCCCGTCGCCGGCGGGGCCCAGCACCACGGGGCTGTGCTGCAGCGCCCGGAAGGCCTCCAGCAGATCCTCGGCCGCCAGCGCCGGCAGGTCACTGCCGATCAGCACCACCGCCGCCGCCCCCTCCCGGCAGCCCCGCAGCATCTGACGCTGCAGCCGCAACCCCAGGCTGCCGCTGCCCTGCTCCACCACCCGGTCGACGCCGAGCAGGCGGCCCCAGCGCCCGGCGGCCCTGGGCCCCAGGCCGCTCGCCGCCAGCACCAGCTCCAGTCCGCCCACATGGCCCCCGGCGCCTGCGGTCGCCGCCATGGCCTCGCGGGCCTGGGCGGCAGCCGCCAGCCCGTGCTGGGTGAGGCGGGCCTGGATGGCGGCGGCCCTGGCCCTGCCCACCCCTGGGACGAGGCGGCTCTTGCAACGGCCAGGCGCCGGCCAGCGGGCCAGCATCACCAGCTGGGGTGGTCCATGGCCCCGGCCCCTGGGCGGTCTCAACCCTCCCGCGGCAGTTCGGCGGGGCGGACGGTGAGGTTCTGCCTGGTGCCGTTGCGCAGCACCGTGATCGCCAGGGACTCGCCCACCCTGCCCCGATCCACTCCCAGCTGCACCTCCGAGGCGTTGCGGACCGCCTTGTCGCCGACTTTCTCGATCAGATCGCAGGGCTTGAGCCCCCCCCGGGCCGCCGGACTGTTGGCCATCACCTCAACCACCACCACGCCGTTCACTTCCGGCAGACGGCACTCGCTGGTGGTGGCGTTGATCTCCTTGGCCAGCTGGGGGGTGAGGGCCTGGAGGCGCACACCGATGTAGGGATGGCTGGCATAGCCGCGCTCGAGGATCTGGGCGGCGATCTGCCGGGCCGTGTTGATCGGGATCGCGAAGCTCAGGCCGGCCCCCGGCGCCTGGCGGATGGCCGTGTTGATGCCGATCACCTGGCCGCGATCGTTGATCAGGGGGCCGCCACTGTTGCCGGGGTTCACGGCGGCGTCGGTCTGGATGTAAGGAACGCGCTGGCCCTCACCCACGGCGTTGGTGCGCTGGATGGCGCTGATGATCCCAGCCGTCACCGTGTTGTCGAGGCCGAGGGGGTTGCCGATGGCGATCGCCAGTTCCCCCGGCCTGACCTTGTTGGAATCGCCGAGGGTGGCGACCGGCAGCTTGGAGGCCACCACCTTCACCACCGCCACGTCGGTCAGGGGATCGGCCCCCAGCACCTTGCCGGTGAAGCTGCGGCCGTCGGGCAGGGTCACACTCACCTCGCTGGCCCCCTCGACCACGTGGGCATTGGTCAGCAGCACCCCGTCGGAGCGGGTGATGAAGCCCGATCCCTGGCCCTGCTGCTGCTGGATGGCCGGACCCCGTCCGAAGATCCCCCCCAGGGGGTTCACGGTGCGCTTGACCGTGTCGATGCGCACCACGGCGGGGCCGGCCTTCTCGACGGCGTCCACGATCACGGAACTGCTGGGCTGCAGCATGGGCGCCGGTGCCGCATCGCTGATGGGGGGCTGCTCGGGCTTCGGCAGGCCCCGCAGCCCCGGCAGGGCCAGACGGGTGCTGGTGCAGGAGGTCAGCAGGCCTGCCGCGACCGCCAGGAGGGTGAGGCGGGACAGGAAACGGGGCTGAACCATCGGAGGCGGACGCGCGTCGCTGAAGGATTCATTAAAGACGAACCTCCGGGGGCGGGATGCCTATATTCGGCCTTCGCGTCGTGGGCTCCTGGTGCAGCAGGGTGATCAGCTGTGGCACCGGGTGAGCCAGGATCTTCAGGGCAGGCTCAGCAAACCGACCTACGAGACCTGGATTCGTCAGGCGCGCTGTCGCGACTTCCATGACGGCCTGCTTCGGCTCGAGGCCCCCAACAGCTTCGCTTGCGGCTGGCTGCGCAAGAACTACCTGGTGATGATCGCCTCGGTGGCCAGCGAGCATGCCGGCCGGCAGGTGCGGGTCGAGGTGGAGGTGGCTCCGGATGCTGAGCCCGTGGGCGGGGCGCTGGAGGTCGTCGGCGACAACGGTGGCACCCTGCCGCTGCCGGCGGTGGAGGCTGCCGTGCGTTCGGCGGGTGGGCCGGCGGGTGGTGCCGGTGGAGCTGGCCCCAGAACCGTGCCGGCCCCCCTGCGCCCCGGGGCGGGCCTGAACATCCGCTATGTCTTCAACCGCTTCGTGGTGGGCGCCAACAGCCGCATGGCCCATGCCGCCTCCCTGGCGGTGGCCGAGGCCCCCGGCAGGGAGTTCAACCCCCTGTTCATCTGTGGCGGTGTGGGACTGGGCAAGACCCACCTGATGCAGGCCATCGGCCACTACCGGCTGGAGATCGATCCGGAGGCACGGGTTTTCTATGTCTCCACTGAGACCTTCACCAATGACCTGATCCAGGCGATCCGGAAGGACGGGATGCAGGCTTTCCGGGATCGGTACCGAGCGGCCGACCTGATCCTGGTGGACGACATCCAGTTCATCGAGGGCAAGGAATACACCCAGGAGGAGTTCTTCCACACCTTCAACGCCCTGCACGAGGCTGGCCGTCAGATCGTGATCGCCAGCGACCGTCCCCCCAGCCAGATTCCCAAGCTGCAGGAGCGGCTGATTTCCCGCTTTTCGATGGGCCTGATCGCCGACATCCAGATCCCGGATCTGGAGACCCGCATGGCGATCCTGCACAAGAAGGCTGAGGCGGAACAGGTGGCCCTGCCCCGGGAACTGATCCAGTACATCGCCGGCCGCTTCACCTCCAACATCCGTGAACTGGAAGGTGCCCTCACCCGGGCGGTGGCCTTCGCCTCGATCACGGGTCTGCCGATGACGGTGGAATCGCTGGCACCGATGCTCGATCCGATTGGCAATGAAGTGGCGGTCACCCCCCAGCAGGTGCTGGAGAAGGTGGCCGAGGTGTTTGAGGTGCGCATCGAGGAGATGCTCAGCCCCAGCCGCAAACGGGCCGTCAGCCAGTCACGCCAGGTGGGGATGTACCTGATGCGCCAGAACACCAACCTGTCGCTGCCGCGCATCGGCGAAGCCTTCGGCGGCAAGGATCACTCCACCGTGATGTACGCGGTGGAGCAGGTGGAGAAGAAGCTCAGCAGCGACCCTGCCCTGGCGCGGAGGGTGCAGCAGGTAAGGGATCTGCTGCAGATCGCCTGCCGCCAGCGCCGCTGAGCGTCAGCCGGCGCCGGTGAGGGGCTGGGCCGGATCCAGCCCTTCCACTTCCCCGTGGAACACCCGGCTGGCGATGATGTCGTCGGCTTCGATCGTCATCAGGTCGATTTTGGTGAGGGCCTGGCCCATGCCGCTGAACAGCCGGTTGGCCTGGCGCATGCGGGCCCGGTCGATGGCGTTGCGGATGGAGCGGGCGTTGGCGAAGAAGGGCAGCTGCATGCGGCGCTGGATGTACTCGGCGAAGGCCTCGCCCGCCTCCGGGCTGAAGCGGTAGTTCTCCGCCGCCAGGATCAGCTGGGCGATCGCCAGGAGTTCGCTGGCGGAGTAGTCGGGGAAGTCGATGTGGTTGGCCACCCGCGAGGAAAGGCCCGGGTTGCTCTGGTAGAAGATGTCCATCCTCTCCTTGTAACCGGCGAAGATCACCACCAGATCGTTGCGGTTGTTCTCCATCACCTGCAGCAG
>JBBQIH010000202.1:0-5196 GCA_038324725.1 Cyanobacteriota bacterium
CCTGGTGCTGTTCGGGCCCCACCACTTCCTGTTGCTGCAGCTGTGGTGGGTGGTGGGGGTGATTGGTCTCTATGCCCTCACCCTGCCCCTGGGCCGGGAACTGGCCCTGAGGCTCGCTTACCGCCAGACCTCCGTGGCGCAGGTCGCGCTGTGGAGTTCCCTTTCGATCGTGGTGGCTGTGCTGAGTGCCGCCGTGCTGCTGGGGGAATCCCTCCAGGGGGCCAGCCTGGCAGGTTTGGCGCTGGTGCTGGCCGGTGTGTTGGCCGGCAGCTGGCGCTGGCCGATCCGATCCGGGCCGACTTCGGTATTACTTCCAGCTGCCCCCGAAGCCGTGCCGCCTTGGCCGTGAACCCCTCCGACGCGGATGCCACGGGCAGCGCCGAGCTGGAGACTCCCCTGGGGGAACGGGCCGGCCGGTCCCATGACCTGGGCGCGCTCTATGACAGCTGCGGTGGCCCCGTCTATCGGCTGGCCCTGCGCTTGTGCCGCTCCAGTCAGGAGGCGGAGGACCTCACCCACGACGTTTTCCTGCGCTTCTGGCAGCAGAATCGCTACGACCCGTCCCGGGGACCGGTCCTGGCCTATCTGTTGCTGATGACCCGTTCGATGGCGCTGAATCGGCTCAGCCAGCGCAAGAACCGTTGGGAGCTGATGCAACGCTGGGCGGAGCAGTTGTTTCCTGCTGCCGTGCCAACACCCCATGAAAACGCGGAGGCGGACGAACTGGCGCGACGGGTTCGGCAGGCCCTCGACGCCATCCCCGCCAACCAGCGGCAGGTGCTGGAGATGGCCTACTACGAGGGCCTGAGCCAGTCGGCGATCGGAGCCCTGCTTCAGCTGCCCCTCGGCACCGTCAAGACCCGATCCCGCCAGGGCCTGATCCGTCTGCGCGCCCTGCTGCACGATTCGCCCGCCCAGCCATGAAGCCCGTTCCCACCCGCGTTCATGCCGACCTGGCCCAGCGGGCCGTCGTCGCCAGCGAGGCGCTGCCCTGGCACGCCTCGCCCCTGGCCGGGGTGGAGCGGCGCCTGCTGGAGCGTGACGGCGGCGAGGTCGCCCGGGCCACTTCGCTCGTGCGCTACGCCCCCGCCAGCTGTTTTTCCCCCCATCACCACGGCGGCGGCGAGGAGTTCCTCGTGCTTGAGGGGGTGTTCTCCGACGAGCACGGCGACTACGGCCCCGGCACCTACGTGCGCAACCCGGTCGGCTCCGCCCATGCCCCCTTCAGTTCGCCGGGCTGCACCATCCTGGTGAAACTGCGGCAAATGGATCCCGCCGACCAGACGCGGGTCGTGGTCGACACGCGGCAGTCGCCCTTCGTGCCTGGCCTGGTCGCCGGACTGACCGTGCTGCCCCTGCACGGCTTCGGGACCGAACAGATGGCCCTGGTGCGCTGGCAGCCCGGAACCCGCTTCCCCCTCCACGCCCATCCGGGGGGCGAGGAGATCTTCGTGCTCGACGGGGTGTTCGAAGACGAGCAGGGTACCTATCCAGCCGGCACCTGGCTGCGTAACCCGCCCGGCAGCCGGCATGTTCCCTGCAGTGGCAGCGGTTGTCTGATCTGGGTCAAGACCGGCCACCTGGACCCACTGATTCCCGGAATGGGGCCACCGCCAGGGCGGTGAGGAAGCCCACCAGCTGGGCGATCACCACGCTCGGGCCCGACGGGAGCGCGAAGGCGGCCGAGAGCAGCAGGCCCAGTACGGCGCAGGCCGCCCCCAGCCCGGCGGCCAGGGCGACATAGGTGTCGAAGCGGCGGCTCACCAGCCGTGAGGCGCAGGCCGGGATGACCACGAAGGCACTGATCAGCAACACTCCCACCGCCTTGACGGAGATGGCCACCACCACGGCCAGCAGGATCAGGAACAGCAGCCGGTGCCCGGAGACGGCGACCCCCCGGGAACGGGCCAGGGGTTCGTCGAGGGTGAGCAGCACCTGGTCACGCCGGGTGAGGGTGAGGTAGCCGGTGGTGACGACAAGCAGGACCCCGATCAGGCTGAGGTCGAGCCAGGTGACCCCCAGGATGTCGCCGAAGAGCAGCTGCTGGATGCCGCCCTTGTAGACCCGCAGCAGGCTCAGGGCCACCACCGCCATGGCCAGCGACGAGGAGTAGACGATGTTCAGCAGGGCATCCGCCGGCAGGCGGCTGTGTTGCACCAGCTGGTTTGTCATCAGGGCGAAGAGCACCGCAAAGGGGATCAGCACCAGGGTGGGATCGATGCCCAGCAGGATTCCCAGCGTGATGCCGAGCAGGGCGGAATGACCCAGGGCGTCGCTGAAGAAGGAGAGCTGGCGCAGCACCGCGAAACTGCCAAGCACCCCGCCGAGGGCACCGCTCAACAGCCCGCCCAGGAGGGCCCGCTGCATGAAAGGAAGCTGCAGCAGCTGCCCCAGGGTTGATCCCTCTGTCATGTCCCCACGGCCATCGGATCAGGGTACCCAGGCCGCCCTCGAACCCCTGGAGGGCTCTGCCATCGGCCCTGGCGTCAGGAGGCGACGTGGGCCAGGGCCTCGCCTGCCAGGGCCAGGGAGGCCGCCAGCAGCACCAGGCGTCCCGCTTGGCAGAGCAGACGTGAGGTGACGACGAAACCCATCGGGATCATTGGCGTGCTCCGGTGGAGGACAAAGGTGAAACGTTCAGCGGCCTGTCGTCTGGAGGGGGCGGAGATCAGGCAGACCGACCGAGAAGGCAGGGGATCCGTGGCGGGTGAGGGGCCAGCGCCGCACCCAGCAGCTGTCAGTCTCTTCGTCGATGCTGATCACTTGGTAGGTGCCGCCCTGGCGGCTGTTCAGCTTGACGAAGCCGCCGGGGTGCGGGGCTGCCGCTGAATGGGAGGAGGGATAAGGCATGGGTCAGACCACGCATCAGCCCTCAACGTAACAGAAGGTTGCGGACTGATTGACGAGAAGCCACTTCATGTGCATTCCAAAGCACATGACGGCGCTCCCCTGCTCCAGACATGCGTAACCCCCTCGGGGCGAGCCCGAGGGGGTTACTTTGCGAAAGCTCTGGGGAGTTGATCAATCTCCCTGCCCCGCAAGCTCTTTCTAGATCAGCAGCAACAGCTACAGCGCGGGCTGGAACATTCCTTCACAGGCCTGAGGAGGTTGAGGAGCGGATCACTCGTCGTCGTCGGAGCCGCCCACCGGTACGAGGCGAATCGCCTTGCGACCCAGCTTGATCTCGAATTCGTCGCCCGGCTCGAGGCCCAGCATGGCGGTGTAGGCCTTGCCCACCAGCAGGTTGCCGTTGAACTGGACCTTGGCGGTATAGCCGAGCTTGCGGCCAGCCTTGGTGGCCGTCTTGCCCACGCCGTCACCGAGGTTGATCCCCTTGGCATCGAGAAGGGCTTCGTAAAAGGCTGTGAAGTTCAGGCGCTCATTGCCGTCCTTCTTGGTGCTCACGTAGCCGCAGCTGCGGACCAGATCCGACTTCGAAGCGTCTCCCAGCTCTTTCACCTTGGCGAGCAGATCGGCACCTTTGAGCATGATGCAATGGCGGTGGGTATTAAGCCAAATTGTACAACTCGGGCCTGCGATCGCCAGTCGGGCCAGGTTCGGCTTACCCTGCCTTCTCTCCCTATGCATGGCGGTTGCTCTGTCGTCACCCGCTGTTCTCCGGCAGGCGCTGGATGACCATGGCCGGAACGAACGCAATCCCGCTGTTGAACGTCATTGCCGAGGCGGGCATCGTCGGCGGAACGGATACCTTCAGTCCACGGCCCTGACGCTGCGCCATTCCCTTCAGCCTTCAGCTCTTCGGTGGACCCTCCACCCGATACTGCACCTGCTGGGGGAAGGGGATCTCAATGTTCCGGTCCCGGAAGGCCCGCCAGATGCCGGCCTGCACTTCGCTGCAGATGGAAACGTTATCCATGGGATTGGCGATCCAGAAGCGCAGGGCGTAGTCGATGGAGGAATCGCCGTAACGAAGCAGCAGGCCCTTCGGTGCCGGAGTCGGAAGAATGCGGTTCTGGCCGCGGGCCGTGGCCTCCAGCAGCGCGATCACGTCCTCGGGATCATGGTGGTACGCCGCGCTCACCAGCACCTGGCTGCGCCGCAGGGTGTCGCTGCCCGTGTAGGTCACGGTGGTGCTGGTGAAGAACGTCTGGTTCGGGATCACCAGCTCGGCATTATCCCGGTCGCGCCAGAGCACGGCGGCCCGCAGCCCAAGACTGCGCACCTCGCAAGGATCACCGTCGATGAAAAGCACCTCACCGGGCCGCACCGAGCCCTCGAACAGCAGCCACAGACCGCTCACGAAATTGGAAAAGACTTCCTTGATCCCGAACCCCAGGCCCACCGAGAGGCCACCAGCCACCGCCAGGATCGCGGTGCGGTTGAACCCCACGTGATCAAGCGCCCAGACGATCCCGATGGCCACCGCGGCATAGCGGATCATCAGGGCCAGGGCCCTGCGGCTGCCGTTGCTGATGCCGACGCCGCGCTGCACCAGCCAGGCCATCCCCTGGGCCGGTGGTCCCGTGCCCATGGCCAGGACATAGACGATCAGCACGGCCAGAAAAAAACTACCCAGGGTCACCTCGGATCCAAACCATTCGCCGATGGGGATGAGGGCCAGATCCTGGGGGTTGTCGAACACCCGGATCACCAGCAGGACGGCGACCAGCAGGTAGGCCGGGCGGATCAGGCGGGTCTCGAGCAGTTGCATCTGCTGGTGCTGAATGAAGCGGCCCAGCAGCAGGCGCACGCCCCTCAGACCCAACCAGCCCAGGTAAAGGAGCAGCCCCAGCAGCACCAGGCCATTGGGGAGGCCACTGAACCCAAGGACCAGTGAGAACAGACCCAGCAGGCCTGTGATCACCACGTCGGATCGGCGTGCCAGGGGAACCCGGGGGCCCAGCCGCCGGCGCAACATCGCCTGGCCCAGGAACACCAGCAGCAGCACGATCACCTGCAGGCGCACCTCCAGGCGCTGCAGGTAGCCGAACCAGCCGATGATCTCCATCAGCAGCAGGTTCATCGGGACCTCCCGTCACTCAGGAGCTCGATCAGGCCCGTGAGGGTGTCCTGCTGACTCAGGTCATCGAAGAGGAACCGGGTGAGCAGGGCCTGCCAAGCCTCCCTCTGGCCCTTGCTGCTCCCCTCGACCAGCCGGATCGTCGAGCGCCGCAGCGACTGCTGTCGGCCCTCCACCATCGCCGCCACCACGGACGAACTGCTGACAGGTAGGGC
>JBBQIH010000203.1:0-5193 GCA_038324725.1 Cyanobacteriota bacterium
GGGATGTCGTGGAACTTCAGATCCAGGAAGACGCGCAGATCGCGCCGCCGCAGCTCCCGCACCACGGCCGGTCCGGCGGCGGTGAACAGCTCCAGGCCCACCTTCACCCAGCGCAGGCCGGGCACTGCGGTCGCCAACGCCAGCGCCTCCTCGGCCGTGCCCCGGTCGAGGGCCAGAATGATCCGGTCGGCGGGGTCCACGACCATCAAGGGGCCTTCGGCGATCGCCATCAGGCCACCAGCCGCCGGAAGGTCTTCCTGCCGAGCTGCAGCACCTTGCCGGCCAGTTCCTGGGGGCTGCCGAATTCCTGGTTGGGATCGCTGAGCTTCTCGCCGTCGAGTTTCACGCCTCCCCCCTGGATCTGGCGCCGCCCTTCGCTGCTGCTGGCGCAGACCTGCAGGGCGCTGAGCAGATAAAAGGCTTTCAGCGGGAAGACCAGTCCCGCCAGGGAGGCCTCCGGCACCTCCGCTGCATCCGTGGGGCCGCTGGACCCTCCCCCCACCAGCCGCGCGGCATCGGCTTGGGCCGCCGCCGCCGCCGTCTGCCCGTGGCGATCGGCCGTGATCCGCAGTGCCATCGCCTTCTGCCGCTGCCGGGGCTCACTGGGCAGCGCCGCCGTGTCCAGGTCGGTGAGCAGGGTGAGGTAGTCCTCCACCACCGCATCTGGCACCTTCTCCAGCTTGGAGTACATCGACAGGGGGTCCTCCATCAGCCCCACCGTGTTGCCCAGGCTCTTGCTCATCTTCTGCACCCCGTCGAGGCCCGGCAGGATCGGCAGCAGCAGCCCGAACTGGGGCCGCTGGCCGAAATGGCGCTGCATGTCGCGCCCCATGGCCACGTTGAACTTCTGGTCGGTGCCACCCAGTTCAAGATCGGCCGCCACCGCCACCGAGTCGTAGCCCTGCAGCAGGGGGTAGAGGAACTCGTGCAGGCTGATGGGGGTTCCTGAGCTGTAGCGGTTGGCGAAGTCCTCCTTGGCCAGCATCTGGCCCACGGTGCTGATCCCCAGCAGCTCGATCACCTGCGGCAGAGCGAGGCCGGCGAGCCACTCGGAATTGCGCCGCACCTCCAGCCGGCCGGGGGTCTCGAAATCGAGCAGGGCGCGCCCGGGGGGCTGGCCCTGGCCCAGCTGGGCCAGGTAGGTGGCGGCATTGGCCTCCACCGCCGCCGCGTCGAGTTGCACGCGGGTGCTGCTCTTGCCGGTGGGATCACCGATACGGGCCGTGAAGTCGCCGATGATCAGCACCGCCGTATGGCCGGCGTTCTGGAAGGCCCGCAGCTTGCGGAACAGCAGGCTGTGGCCCAGGTGGATGTCGCTGCCGGTGGGGTCGATGCCCAGCTTCACCCGCAGTGGACGTCCCTGGTGCGCCGACTCCGCCAGCCTGGCCTCCAGGCGCTGGTCTGGGTCGGGATCCCGGCCGGCGGGAAACAGGTCAGCGATGCCACGGGCCAAAGCTTCGGGCAGGGCCGGCCACGCCGTTGGTTCCGCCTGCTTCGCCTGGATTGCTTCGCCCATCAACGCCAGCCGCCTGCCTGGGGCGATGGTAGGCAGCCATGGAGCGCCGGTTGTTGCTTAGCCCAGCAGGGCCACCACGGCGGCCGCCGCCCTCTCGCCACTGTCCACGGCACCCTCGAAGAAGCCCGGCCAACGCTCCGCCACCTCCGTGCCGGCCCAGAACACCCGGCCATGGGGCCGCAGCAGGGCGTCGCCGCTGCGGGTCCACAGCCCCGGGGGCATCCAGGCGGCAAAGGCGCCACCGATGAAGGGGTCCTGGGGCCAGTTCTTCTCCACGTACTCCAGCGGCTCCAGGGCCATGGGGCCGAAGTACGCGGCCAGGTCGGCGAGCACGGCGGCCCGGCGCTGCTCCGCCCCCAGGGCCGCCCACCGCTCCCGGCGGCGACCCACCACGAAGGCGGCGAGCACCCCGAGGCCCGTCTCCGGGTCGGAGCTGTCGGCGCACAGCTCCACCCAGGGGCGATCGCCGATGCCGATGCCGGACAGCCCCGTCTCCCGCCACCAGGGCCGCGCATAGACGATCAGCACCTTGGAGCAATTCCCCATGGCCATCCCCTCCTGCAGGGCAAGCCGGTCGGGCGGCAATTCCGGCGTGAAGCGGATGGCGCCCGCCAGCGCCGGTGGCATGGCCACGATCACGGCCCTGCAGCGGTGACTGGAGCGATCGGTGATCACCTCGACAGCCACGTCAACGTCAACGTCGGCGTCTGCGTCGGGGCCGGACACGCTGTCAGGTTGATCGATGGCCCGCACGGGCTCCCCCAACACCAGGGCGTCCCCCAGGTCGTCGGCCAGCAGAGCTGGCACTTGGCCGGCACCGCCGTGGATCAGGTCCTCCTCGGGGTGGTCCCCCTGGGGCGCCGTGCGCTGTCCCCAGGCCACGTGCAACAACGACACCTGGTCCGGTTCTGCAGGCCCGAGAAAGCCGACGGCCCGGCAGAAATAGGCGAAGTACCAGGCGGCGAAGGGCGTATGGGTGTGGGCCTCGATCCAGTCCTGGAAGCTCAGTCGATCGAGGGCGGCGGCGTCGGGATGGCGGTGGGGATGGCCCTCGGGCAGGGACGCCACCAGCGCCTGGAACTGATTCAGGGCCGCCATGGCATCGTCCCAATCGCGGCTCGGGACCGACGGCGGCTGACCCTCAGGGAACCCCTGGAAGAAGCCGCTGAAGGTGCAGCGATCGGAGCCGAGGCAGAGGACGGTCTCACCGTGGTGGGGCGAGGGGAAACGGCTCAGACCGTGGGCCTTGAGCAGCGCCCCGAAACGGGAGTGGCTGGGTCCCACCCACTGGCCGCCCAGGTCGACCCACGCCGGCGATCGGGCCTCCTCCAGCTGCAGGGGGGAGCGCACCATGCGGCCCCCCACGGCCGGAGCCGCCTCAATCACCGTCGCCGACAGGCCTGATCGCTGCAATTCCCTCGCGGCCACAAGCCCTGAGAGCCCGGCTCCGACAACGACGACATCGTTCACAGAGGTTCAGCCTTCGGCTTCCAGTTGGCTTTTCATGCGCTCGAGGGTGAGATTCATCTGCTCGAACATCTTTTCCGGGGTGAGGCCGAACTGGCCCAGCTGGGTGCGCAGCTGTTCGACGGTGAGCTTGGCCTGGAAGTCCTCGGAGAGTTCGAAGCGCTTCATGAACACCTGATAGCGCTCCATCATCTCCTCCATCCGTTCGATGTACAGCTTCTTGCCCTCGCGGTCGAACTTGCCGTATTCGCTGCCCAGCTGCATCAGCTGCTGGTAATCGCTGAACAGCCGCTTCGCCTCGTCCTGGACGATCTCGGAGTCGAAGAAAGCCATGGGGACGTCGGCTCCGGGCTGCTTGAGAGAACGATTCTGCAGAGGCCAGGGGCGCCTGGGGAGTGCGGATCCACGCATGGCGGCCCACGCCTCGCCACGGCTGATACCGAATGGGAGTGCGCTCCCGATGACAATGACCCCCCTTCAGCGGGGCGGTCTGGCCCTCTGTTCCCGTGGACCTCACCCCCCTGCTGCACCAGGTGCGTGACGATGTCAGCCAGGGGCAGGTTCTGCTCAGAGGGGTCCGGCTGGTGCTCTGCCTGGGCAGCCGTGCCCAGGTGGCCCTGCTCATGGCGACCCCGGCCCGGATCCTGGCTGCCGCCACCACCGCCACCGAGGGGCTGGCCCTGGTGCGCCAGCACCAACCCACCCTGCTCCTGGTCAGCGACCGGTTGGAGCTGGGCTGCGGCGTTGACCTGGTGGTGCAGGTCAAACGCAGCCATCCCGAGGTCCGCACCCTGCTGGTTCTGTCCCAGGAGCACCAGCTGGCCCTGATCCAGGCGGCCCTGCGCGCCGGCTGCGACGGCATCGTGCCGGAGTCGCGGTTGCTGCACGGCTCCGCTCTGCAGGCCCTGCGCACCGTGCTCGGCGGTGGGATGTACCTCGACCGTTCCCTGGTCCGCGCCCTCCGGACAGGGCAGGAGACCGGCGGCAGGCATGAGGGGCTCAGTACCCGGGAGCGGCAGGTGCTGGAGCGGGTGGTTCAGGGCCTGTCCAATCCCGAGATCGCCGGGGATCTGATGGTGTCTGTCGACACGGTCAAGACCCATGTACGCAACGTGCTTCTCAAGCTGAGGGTCCGCGGTCGCATCCAGGCGGTGGTCACGGGCCTGCAGCTGGGCCTGGTCGACTGGCCCCAACCCGGAGGCACCCGCTAACTTCGGTTTCGACGTGCATGCAGGTGGGCCTCCATGGCAGGGCGCCACTGGCTGGATCCCCTGGCTCGCCGGCTGCTGGTGGCCGCTGGGCAGCTGCCGCCGCCCCCACGGGTCGCCCCCATCGCCCTCGCCAATGAAGCCGACGAGACGGTGGAGCGGGAGTTGCTCGCCCTCAAGCTGGTCCAGAACCCCAAGCTGCGGCTTCGCGATGCTGCTGAGGTGCATCACGCCGCCGCCCTGGGTTGGACGCTCGAGGTCAACGTTGCCGCTGCCGGCGACTGGCTGCGGTTGCCGGGCTGCCGGCCCGATCAGGTGGATCGGCTGATCCGTCTGCGGCGCGACGGGGTGCAGTGGTCTGGCCCCGGTGAGCTGGCCCGGGCGCTGCAGGTTCCCCCCGAGCAGGTGCTGCTCTGGTTGCCGGTGCTTCGTTTTGTCCGGCACGGGGAGCCCGGGCCTGCCCAGGTACCGGTGCCCCTGGCGATCAACCAGGCCTCGGAAGGCCTGCTGCGGGAGCGTCTCGGCCTGGGTCCGGAGCGCTGCCGGCGACTGCTGCGGGAGCGGGCCCGGGAGCCCTTCCGGGACCTGGCCGATCTGCAGCAGCGACTGCAGCTGCCCCCCGAGATGGCCGAACGCTGGATCGGCCGGTTCCGCTATGCCGCCGCTCCGGGTCCGGTGCTGCCGCCGTCCCGGAGGCCGGCCCCATGAGCCGCCAGGGGGAACTGTTCACGGCCGCGGCCGGGGCAGGCGGGGCCTCACCGTCCCGGGAGCTCCCCCTGCTGCGGCAGCAGCTGCTCGCCTGGCAGGGCAGGCTGGCCGCACACCAGGGGCCGCTCTACGCCGAGGCCACTTCTGATGGGGCCACCCCCCTGCTGCAGGGGCAGCTCTTCCCCGTTGCCGCCGACCCTGGCGATCTCCAGGCGGTGTCTCGCCGCTTCGACCCGCTCAGCCTTAGCCCCCAGAGCCTCTCCTTCTGGCGCTGGCCCCGGCTGCCCCAGCGGG
>JBBQIH010000204.1:0-5169 GCA_038324725.1 Cyanobacteriota bacterium
ATGGAGATGAGCTTCATGGACCAGGAGCAGATTCTGGCGCTCAACGAAGGCCTGATCGCCACCATCTGGAAGCTGGTGAAAGGCATCGAGCTGCCGCGGCCGTTCCCCCGCCTCACCTGGAACGAGGCGATGGCGCGCTACGGCACCGACCGGCCCGACACCCGTTATGGCATGGAGCTCACCAACGTGAGCGACCTGGTGTCCAGCATGGGCTTCAAGGTGTTCTCCGGCGCCGTGGCGGCCGGGGGATCGGTGAAATGCATCGCCGTTGCCGGTGGCAACGAGGCCGTCAGCAACGTGCGCATCAAGCCCGGTGGGGATGTGTTCAGTGAGGCCCAGAAGGCGGGGGCCGGCGGCCTGGCCTTCATCCGGGTGCGGGCCGGCGGCGAGATCGACAGCATCGGCGCCATCAAGGACAACCTCTCTGCCGAAATGAAGGCGGAACTGCTGCAGCGCACCGGCGCCGGCGAAGGCACCCTGCTGCTGTTCGGTGCCGGCGACACCGCCACCGTCAACAAGGCCCTCGATCGGGTGCGCCAGTACCTGGCCCGCGAGCTCGGCCTGGTGCCGGCCGAGCGGGACAACGACCAGTGGAACTTCCTCTGGGTGGTGGATTTCCCGATGTTTGAGTTCAACGCCGGCGAGAACCGGCTCGAAGCCCTGCACCATCCCTTCTGCGCCCCCCACCCGGGCGACCTCGGCGATGAGGCCAGCCAGTGGGCGACCACCCTGCCCACGGCCCGCGCCCAGGCCTACGACCTGGTGCTCAACGGCCTGGAGCTGGGCGGCGGTTCCCTGCGCATCCACGATTCCGCCCTGCAGCGCCAGGTGCTGCAGACCATCGGCCTGCCCCTGGCGGAGGCCGAGCGCCAGTTCGGTTTCCTGATGGAGGCCCTCGACATGGGCGCCCCGCCCCATGGCGGTATCGCCTTCGGCATGGACCGACTGGTGATGCTGCTGGCCGGCGAGGAGTCGATCCGCGACACGATCGCCTTCCCGAAAACCCAGCAGGCCCGCTGCCTGATGACCCAGGCTCCGGCCGATGTGGCGCTGAAGCAGCTGCAGGAGCTGCACGTGGCCAGCACCTGGGTGGAAGAGGAGGCCTAGGAGCCGCCGGCCTAGGCCAGGGCGATCCCCGGAAGACGGAACGAACGGCCGATCGCTCAGTAGCTTCGCTGTATCCCCCCTTTGTTTCACCACCCCGCCATGGCCGTCAAAGCCCCCGCCATCGACATCGGCATCCCGGCCGATCAGCGTCAGCAGATCACCGAGGGCCTCGGACGCGTCCTGGCCGACAGCACCGTGCTTTACGCCAAAACCCATGGCTTCCACTGGAACGTCACCGGACCGATGTTCAACACGCTCCATCTGATGTTCATGGACCAGTACACCGAGCTCTGGACCGCCCTCGACCTGATCGCCGAGCGCATCCGGGCCCTCGGTTTCCCCGCCCCCTACGGCGGCACCCTCTATGCCGGCCTCTCCTCGATCCCCGAGGCCGAAGGCGTCCCCGCCGCCCTGGCCATGGTGCGCGAGCTGGTGGAGGGCCATGAGGCCGTGGCCCGCACGATCCGCTCGGTGTTCACCATCGCCGATGACGCCAACGACCAGCCCACCGCCGACCTGCTCACCCAGCGGCTCCAGATCCACGAGAAGACCGCCTGGATGCTGCGGAGCCTCCTCGAGGCGTGAGCTCTGCTCCGGTCCAGGCCCGTAGGCGGACTGGAAGAGGTCGGTAGATTGGGTGATCAGCGTCAGGCCCGATGTCCGCACCGTCCGCCCCGCGGGGCCATGCCGCGAAGTTCGTCTTTGTCACCGGCGGGGTGGTCTCCAGCATCGGCAAGGGCATCGTGGCCGCCAGCCTCGGGCGGCTGCTCAAATCGCGCGGCTACAGCGTCTCGATCCTGAAGCTGGATCCCTATCTGAACGTGGATCCGGGCACGATGAGCCCCTACCAGCACGGTGAGGTGTTCGTCACCGACGACGGGGCCGAGACCGACCTGGATCTTGGCCATTACGAGCGCTTCACCGACACGGCCATGTCGCGCCTCAACAGTGTGACCACCGGCTCGATCTACCAGGCGGTGATCAACAAGGAGCGCCGTGGCGATTACAACGGCGGCACCGTCCAGGTGATTCCCCACATCACCGGCGAGATCCGCGAGCGCATCCACCGGGTGGCGGCCAACAGCGGCGCCGACGTGGTGATCACCGAGATCGGCGGCACCGTGGGCGACATCGAATCGCTGCCGTTCCTGGAGGCGATCCGCGAATTCCGCGGCGACGTGGGCCGCCACGACCTGGCCTATGTGCACGTCACCCTGCTGCCGTTCATCGGCACCTCCGGCGAACTCAAGACCAAGCCCACCCAGCACTCGGTGAAGGAGCTGCGCTCGATCGGCATCCAGCCCGACGTGCTCGTCTGCCGCAGCGACCGGCCGATCAGCACCGACCTCAAGGCCAAGATCGGTGGCTTCTGCGGCGTGCCGGCCGGCGCCGTGATCCAGGCCCTCGATGCCGACAGCATCTATGCCGTACCCCTGGCGATGGAGAGCGAGGGCCTCTGCCGCCAGGTGCTCGACGTCCTCGCCCTGGTCGACCACGACAGCGACATGGCCCGCTGGGCCGACCTGGTGGAGAAGCTGCGCCACCCCGGCCCTGCCGTGAAGGTGGCCCTGGTGGGCAAGTACGTGCAGCTCAACGACGCCTACCTCTCGGTGGTCGAAGCCCTGCGCCATGCCTGCCTGGAGCGGGACGCCTCCCTCGATCTCCACTGGGTCTGTGCCGAGCAGATCGAGAGCCAGGGCGCCGACGCCCTGCTGCGCGGCATGGATGCGGTGGTGGTGCCTGGCGGCTTCGGCCATCGCGGTGTCGACGGCAAGGTGGCGTCGATCCGCTGGGCCCGGGAGCAGCGGGTGCCGTTCCTGGGGCTCTGCCTCGGCATGCAGTGCGCCGTGATCGAGTGGGCCCGCCACCAGGCCGGCTTGGAGGGGGCCACCAGCGCCGAGCTCGACCGCGCCACCCCCCACCCCGTCATCCACCTGCTGCCCGAACAGCAGGACGTGGTGGATCTGGGCGGCACCATGCGGCTGGGCGTTTACCCGTGCCGGCTGACGGCGGGCACCATGGCCCAGGGCCTCTATGGCGAGCAGGTGGTCTACGAGCGCCATCGCCACCGCTACGAGTTCAACAACGCCTACCGCTCCCTGTTCCTGGAATCGGGCTACGAGATCAGCGGCACCTCCCCCGACGGTCGGCTGGTGGAGCTGATCGAGCTGAAGGATCACCCCTTCTTCACCGCCTGCCAGTTCCACCCTGAGTTCCTGTCCCGCCCCGGCAAGCCCCATCCCCTGTTCCGGGGCCTGATCGAGGCGGCCCAGCAGCGGCGGGGCGAGGTGGCCGCCCGCAACGGCCAACAGGCCCAGGCCGCCGCCGCTCCCCAGGCGATGCCCGTGCAGGCCTGACGCCGGCAGGGATCACGTGGCTGCGTACGTCCGGCGGAGCTCCGATGGTCCGATCTGAGCCCTCCCGCGGCCGACTGGAGATCGATCTTGCAACGGCCTCGTGACTGGAGCAGCGGGGACCTTGTGGGTGGCGGCGGCCTTCACCATCAGCAGCTTCACCTGAATCGTCAGGTTGGATCAGGATTTCCCCAGTCCCTCGGAGCGGGTCTTGATCTGGAACTCCTGCAGGCCGATCGTCATGGCGGCGGATGAGAAGCCCCCCCGGTGGCAGGCTGAAGTGATCTTCCGGCTTGATCCCGCCCTGCCCGTCCCTGCCCCAGCCCTGCCGGCTCTGCCTGTGGTGGAAACCTTCCACTCCCTGCAGGGGGAGGGTGTCCATGCCGGCCGCAGCGCCTTCTTCATCCGCCTGGCGGGCTGTGATGTGGGCTGCCCCTGGTGCGACACCAAGCACTCCTGGCCGGAGGCGGCCCATCCGCGGCGTCCCCTGGGCGACCTTGTGGCCGAGGCCACCGCTGCCGCCGCCGCCGGCGCGGCCTTCGTGGTGATCACCGGCGGCGAGCCCCTGCAGCAGCCCCTTGACGCCCTCTGCGCCGCCCTGGCTGCGGTGGGCCTGCCGCTTCACCTGGAAACCAGCGGCGTGGGCCCTTTCAGTGGCCGCTTCGACTGGATCGCCCTCTCGCCGAAACGCCATCGCCCCCCCGGGGACGCCCTGCTACTCCACTGCCACGAACTCAAGGTCGTGGTGCACGAGCCGGCTGACCTTGGCTTCGCCGACGCCATGGCCGGTGCCGCCAGCCTGATCCGGGCGGGGAGCGGCTCGGCAGCGCCTGTGCTGCTGCTGCAACCCGGCTGGCAGAGCGCCGAGGGCCAGAGTCTGGCCATTGCGTATGTCCAGTCCCATCCGACTTGGCGGCTCAGCCTCCAGCTCCACAAGGGACTGGGGGTGCGCTGAAGCCTCAGAGGGCCTGGGCCGGCTGCTGCACCTTCTCCGCCTTCCACAGCCGCCAGCGCAGCTGCAGCTCCTTGGGGGTGTACACGACGATCGGCCGGCTGGCGTCGTAGGGCACCACGAAGGGCTTGCTGCCCATGGGCACGAACAGCTTGCGTTTGGCCTGGCCGGGGGGGCAGGCCATCAGGGTGGTCACCATCGGTCCCACATCGCTCACCGTGTAGACGCTGACCCCGAGATCCTTCAGCTTGCTGGCGCGGAAGCGGCCGCGGAAGGCCTGCTGGTTGCAGTCGGCCTCCACCTCCCGGCCGGGGATCAGCTGCACCCGCCAGTCGCTCGGGTGGGGGGAGAGGCGCGGATCGGTGCCGGGCGGCAGCACGCCGGGCAACTGGATCACCCAGCGGGTCTGGCCGGCGGCAGCTGGGGGGTAGGGCTTCAGATCCAGCCGGGGGATGGCCAAGGCCGGAACCCCCAATCCCGCGATCAGGGACGGCAGGGTGACGATGACGCTGGCGGTGGCCGTCGTCAGGCGGGCGCGGCGCAGGGCGTGGGCCATGGGGATCCTCATGGAATCACGATGGCATCTTCCGCCCCCTCCGGCCGCTTCCACAATGGGGGCACCTTGCGCCCACCGGCCCATCACGCGCACCCCCCCCCCCCCCCCCCCAGCCCCCACCCCGGGGCTACCCCAGCTAAACCGCGGGGGGGGTTGGGGCCCCCCCCCCCCCCACGGGGGCGCGGCCGGGCCCCCCGGGA
>JBBQIH010000205.1:0-5165 GCA_038324725.1 Cyanobacteriota bacterium
GTGCTGCTGGCCCCCCTCAGCGCCACCAGCCTGGCCCGCTGGGTGCATGGCCTGGCCGACACCCTGCTGGCCAGCACCCTGCTGGCCTGCGAGGCCCCCGTACTGGCTGCCCCTGCCATGAACAGCGCCATGTGGGCCGCCCCGGCGGTGCGCCGCAACTGGCTGCAGCTGCAGGGCTGGGAGCGGGTGCTGCCCCTGGAGCCGGGCAGTGGCCTGCTGGCCTGCGACCGGGTCGGTGATGGACGCATGGCCGCCCCGGAGCTGCTCCTGCTGGCCCTGGAGTCCCTGTTGCTGGCCGGCTGCCGCCGCGACTGGCAGGGGCGCCGCCTGCTGGTGAGCGCCGGCCCCACCCGGGAGCCGCTCGATCCGGCCCGCTGCCTCACCAACCCCAGCACCGGCCGGATGGGGGTGCTGCTGGCCCAGGCCGCCCGCCTGCGCGGCGCCAGCGTTGACCTGGTGCATGGCCCGCTCACGGTGGCTCCGCAGTGGCTGGAGGGGCTGTGTTGCCATCCCGCCTCCACCGCCGCGGCCATGGAGGCGGCGTTGGAGCGGCTGCAGGGCGGTGCCGATGCCATTGCCATGGCCGCCGCTGTCGCCGACCACCGCCGCAGCGCCCCGGAGATCTCCAAGCTTTCCAAGCAGGCCATGGCGGACGCGCTTCGCAGCGACTGGGAGGCGGTGCCCGATCTGCTGGCGGCCTTGGTGCGGCGGCGCCCGCCGGCTCAGGCGATCCTGGGGTTCGCGGCCCAGAGCGGCGAGGTGCTCCAGGAGGCGCGGGCCAAGTTCGCCCGCAAGGGCTGCGACCTCCTGTTTGCCAACCCGATCGATCGCGCCGGCGCGGGCTTCGCGGCGGCCAGCAACGAGGGCTGGCTGCTCGGCCCGGGGGAGCGGCAGCGCCGTGTCGCCCCCACCGGCAAGCTGGCCCTCGCCCACGAGCTGCTGTCGGCGCTGGCCGAGGTGATGGCGCTCAGGGCTCCGGTTCGGGCGACAGCAGATCCATGAACGTGCGCAGCTGCAGCCGGGGGATGTAGGGCCAGCCGCCGCTGCTTTCCATCTCGGAGAGCAGCGTGAACAGGCCGTTGCGATCGCTGGGCAGGCTGCTGCGGAAGGGGCCGTCCTGGATGCTGCGGTGCAGATGCTCGATGCGACGCAGCAGGTCGAGCAGGGCTTCGGGCTGCTGGGCCCGCGCCTCGGCGATCCGGAGCAGGGCGTCGAGGGGCTCCTGGAGGTCGGGGGCGGCCGGGGCTGGGGACGGCGGCGACAAGGGCGTGGAGTCGTCGATCGGGTGGGTGCGGCTCAGGATCATCGTCCTCTCATACAGGTTGTTGAGAGCCCGTGCAAGCCGCCTGGAATGGGCGTTTTGCACCGGTAGGATCCCGGCCAGCCCAGTTCCCGTTCCGTCTCTGCGGCTTCTCCCCATGCGTTTCCGTCCCCTGCTGGCCCTCGTGCTGGCTCTGTGCCTGACCCTGGTGTCCGCATGCAGCGGCGGGGCCAAGGCCGTTGATCGGGCCAATCTCACCTACGAAGACATCCACAACACCGGTCTGGCCAATGATTGCCCGACCCTGCCCGACTCCGCCCGCGGCACGATCTCCCTGGATCCGTCGGCTCGCTACCAGCTCAAGGAGATCTGCATGCATCCTTCCGAGGTCTTCGTGAAGGGGGAACCGGCCAACAAGCGCCAGGAAGCCCAGTTCGTTGCCGGCAAGATCCTGACCCGTTTCACCTCCAGCCTGGATCAGGTCTATGGCGACCTCGCTGTGACCGCGAATGGCCTCAGCTTCAAGGAGCTCGGTGGCATCGACTTCCAGCCGATCACCGTGCTGCTGCCCGGCGGAGAAGAGGTGCCCTTCACCTTCTCCAGCAAGGAGCTGCGGGCCACGGCCGACGGTTCTGCCCTCAGCACCAGCACCGACTTTGAAGGGCCCTATCGGGCCCCCAGCTACCGCACCAGCAACTTCCTCGATCCCAAGGGTCGTGGTCTCACCACCGGCTACAGCAGTGCCATGGGCCTGGTGCCGGCCGGTGATGAGTTCAGCGGCGAAACCGTCAAGCGCTACGTGGATGGCACCGGCACGATGAACCTGTCCATCACCAAGGTGGATCCCAGCACCGGGGAATTCGCCGGGGTGTTCACCGCCATCCAGCCCTCGGACACCGACATGGGCACCAAGGCGGTCGTCGACGTCAAGATCACCGGCGAGCTTTACGGCCGTCTCGAGCAGGTCTGAAGACGCGGGCGGGACAGACCCACCCAGCTGCAGCCATTCACCGAAGGGGCCTGAGGGCCCCTTTTTCATGGCCGAGCGCCGGTCTGGGAGGATGGCCCCAATCCCTTGTGACGCCCGGCCCGTCGCCATGACGCTCGCCAATACCGCCCCTCACTCCGACCTGATCGCCCCCCATGGCGGCAGCCTCGTCGATCTGATGGTGCCGCCCGACCATCAGGAGGGTGTGCGCGCCTCGGTGGACCGGGTGGTGGAGTGCAGCCACCGCAATGCCTGCGACGTGGAGCTGCTGATCGTGGGCGGCTTTTCGCCCCTGCGCGGCTTCATGCACCAGGAGGACTACGACGCGGTGGTGGCGGGCCACCGCACCACCAGCGGTCTGCTGTTCGGTCTGCCGATCGTCTTCGACACCGATCACAGCACCATCGCCGTGGGCGAGCGGCTGCTGCTCACCTACCAGGGGCAGGACCTGGCGGTGCTCACCGTCGAGAGCCGCTGGGAGCCCGACAAGGTGGTCGAGGCCAAGGGCTGCTTTGGCACCACCTCCCTGGAGCACCCGGCGGTGCGCATGATCGCCACCGAGCGGGGCCGCACCTACCTGGGCGGACGTCTCCAGGGCCTGGCCCTGCCCCAGCGGGTGTTCCCCTGCAGCACCCCTGCCGAGGTGCGCGCCACCCTGCCAGCCGGCGAGGACGTGGTGGCCTTCCAGTGCCGCAACCCCATCCACCGGGCCCACTACGAACTGTTCACCCGGGCCCTCGAGGCCCCCAACGTGAGTCGCGGCGGGGTGGTGCTGGTGCACCCCACCTGCGGCCCCACCCAGGAGGACGACATCGCCGGTGAGGTGCGCTTCGCCACCTATGAGCGCCTGGCGGCCGAGGTGGCGAACCCCCGCATCCGCTGGGCCTATCTGCCCTACGCGATGCACATGGCCGGCCCGCGGGAGGCCCTGCAGCACATGATCATCCGCAAGAACTACGGCTGCACCCACTTCATCATCGGTCGCGACATGGCGGGCTGCAAATCGTCCCTGAGCGGGGAGGATTTCTACGGCCCCTATGAGGCCCAGGACTTCGCCCGCGACCAGGCCACCGAACTGGGCATGGAGACGGTGCCGTCGCTCAACCTCGTTTACACGGAGGAAGAGGGCTACGTCACCGCTGAACACGCCCAGGCCCGGGGGCTGCACATTCGCAAGCTGAGCGGCACCCAGTTCCGCCAGATGCTGCGGGGCGGCGAAGAGATCCCGGAATGGTTCGCCTTCCGTAGCGTGGTGGAGGTGCTCAGGGCCGCAGCCTGAGCCCCGTCCGCCACCGGACGCCGTTTAACATTCTGTTACTTTCATGCTCACACAGGAGACAGGGTCGTGAAGAAACGCTGGCGCAACGCAGGGCTCTACGTGCTCCTGGTGATCGTGATGATCGCGGTGGGCACGGCCTTCCTGGAGCGGCCTGACCCGGCCCGGGCCCCCCGCACCCTGCGCTACAGCGATTTTGTCGAAGCCGTCCAGGCCAACGAGATCTCCCGTGTGCTGATCTCCCCCGACCGCGGCACTGCCCAGGTGGTCGAAAACGACGGCCAGCGCGCCGTCGTGAACCTCGCCCCCGACAAGGACCTGCTCAAGCTGCTCACCGACCACAACGTCGACATCGCCGTGCAGCCCAATCGGGAGCCGGCCGCCTGGCAGCAGGCGATCGGCAGCCTGATCTTCCCGCTGCTGTTGCTCGGCGGCCTGTTCTTCCTGCTGCGGCGCGCCCAGGGCGGTGGCGGCAACCCGGCGATGAACTTCGGCAAGAGCAAGGCGCGGGTGCAGATGGAACCCCAGACCCAGGTCACCTTCGGTGATGTGGCCGGTATCGAGGGCGCCAAGCTCGAACTGACCGAGGTGGTCGATTTCCTCAAGAATCCCGACCGGTTCACGGCGGTGGGAGCCAAGATCCCCAAGGGTGTGCTGCTGGTGGGCCCCCCCGGCACCGGCAAGACCCTGCTGGCCAAGGCCGTCGCCGGCGAGGCGGGCGTGCCCTTTTTCTCGATCTCCGGCTCTGAGTTCGTCGAGATGTTCGTGGGTGTGGGCGCCAGCCGCGTCCGCGACCTGTTCGAGCAGGCCAAGAAGAACGCCCCCTGCATCGTGTTCATCGATGAGATCGACGCCGTGGGCCGCCAGCGTGGCGCCGGCCTCGGCGGCGGCAACGACGAGCGCGAGCAGACCCTCAACCAGCTCCTCACCGAGATGGACGGCTTTGAGGGCAACACCGGCATCATCATCGTCGCGGCCACCAACCGCCCCGACGTGCTCGATTCGGCCCTGATGCGGCCGGGCCGCTTCGATCGCCAGGTGGTGGTCGATCGCCCCGACTATGCCGGCCGTCTCCAGATCCTCGGCGTCCATGCCCGCGGCAAGACCCTCGCCAAGGACGTGGACCTCGACAAGGTGGCCCGCCGCACCCCCGGCTTCACCGGTGCCGACCTGGCCAACCTGCTCAACGAAGCGGCCATCCTCGCGGCCCGGCGCCAGCTCACCGAGGTGTCGATGGATGAGGTCAACGACGCCATCGAGCGCGTCATGGCCGGCCCCGAGAAGAAGGATCGGGTGATGAGCGAGCGCCGCAAGCGTCTGGTGGCTTATCACGAGTCCGGCCACGCCCTGGTGGGGGCCCTGATGCCCGATTACGACCCCGTCCAGAAGATCAGCATCATTCCCCGTGGTCAGGCCGGTGGCCTCACCTTCTTCACCCCCAGTGAAGAGCGGATGGAGTCGGGCCTGTACTCACGTTCCTATCTGCAGAACCAGATGGCCGTGGCCCTCGGTGGCCGCGTGGCTGAGGAGATCGTCTACGGCGAAGACGAAGTCACCACCGGCGCCTCCAACGACCTCCAGCAGGTGGCCCGCGTCGCCCGCCAGATGGTCACTCGCTTCGGCATGGGCGATCGCCTCGG